>JAFTXB010000054.1 GCA_017461825.1 Clostridia bacterium | reverse complement strand
CTTCGGTAAGAGCAGCCTTGATCTTTTCAGCCTCGTCCTTGGAAACGCCTTCCTTAACGGTCTTGGGAGCGCCCTCAACCAGATCCTTAGCGTCCTTCAGGCCAAGACCGGTGATCTCACGAACAGCCTTGATAACGTTGAGCTTGTTAGCGCCAAAGCTTGCAAGAACAACATCAAACTCGGTCTTCTCTTCAGCTGCGGGAGCTGCTGCGCCTGCTGCTGCAACTACGCCTACGGGAGCTGCTGCGGATACGCCAAATTCCTCTTCAACAGCCTTAACCAGGTCGTTGAGCTCAAGAATGGTAAGAGACTTGATCTCTTCCAAAATGTTAGTAATCTTTTCGGATGCCATTTTCGTTTACCTCCAAAATAAATCAATCGTTTTTTTGAATTTTTATGTTCCGATCTTACACGGGGATCGGTGCCCGATAGGGTAGAGGATCGTACAGAGTGCGGAAATTAAGCCTCTGCGGGAGCCTCGCCGTCTTTGTCTGCAACTGCCTTGATCGCGTAAGCGAACTTGTACAGAGGAGACTGGATGGAGCCAAGGAACTTTGCAATAAGAGTTTCCTTGTTCGGAATATCAGCCAGTTCGTTAACCGTCTTGGCATCAATTACCGCGCCGTCCACATAACCTGCGAGAATGTTGAAGGACTCAACCTTCTCAGCATACTTTTTCAGAACCTTAGCTGCTGCAACGGGATCGGTTTCGCTGATTGCGATTGCGGTCATACCGTTGAGGTGCTGCTTGAGATCTCCGTAGCCAACCATGTCGCAAGCTCTGCCGGTCATAGTGTTCTTCATGACGACGTACTTAACGCCTGCCTCACGGAGTGCCTTACGCATTGCGGTGTCGTTTTCTACCGTGATACCCTGATAGTTTACGATGACGCCTGCTGCGGAATTCTTGATCTGTTCTGCCAGATCAGCAACGACCTGCTGCTTCTGAACCAGAATGGAATTGCTGGGCATTTCGTTTCACCTCCCATAGAATTAAGCGAATAAAAAAATCTTTCTTCCGGCACGCATAGTCCACCGAAAAGAAAGATCGTCTCACATCACTGTAATTCAATTTCTCTCCTCGGCAGGAAAGCTTACGCTTTTACCGGAACCTGCTGTCTTTGGATAACGCCATATATTATATCACTTGTCCGAACCTTTGTCAAGAGGTTTTTTGAAAAAATATTTTTATTTTTATGTTTTTTTAAAAAATAGTAAATTTTCTATATTCGTATCTCATTTCATCAGCTCGTCGGTCAGGCGAATGATCTCAGGGGCGAGCTTCTTGCGCTTTGCCTTTACGATGGCGTTATAGATGGGATAGGCAAGGCTTGCAAGGATACCTCCAACAACACCGACAGGAATACCAATAACCATTTCCATAGTTTCTCCAAAACCGAGGATCTCTGCAAAATCGGTCAAAATAAGGCTCATTCCAAAGCCGAGTATAAGTACACCCGTGATACCAAATACAAGTGCGACCGCCTGTGCGGTATTTGTCACGCTTGCGTCAAGTCGGCGCAGGCGAGCCATCTTATCCTCATCTTCGGTGGGGGAGGTGTATTTATCGCGGATGCGTTTCAGCTCTGCCTGCTCTTTGGCGGAGTAGGTGTAAGTAAATCCGTTTTGTTTCTGATTTTTGTTATCCATTATTAACCTCTGTTTTTAATTCTTTTAGTTTTTTTGTGCCGATGACGATCATATAAATTGCCGTGGAAACGATCAGTACGGAAATGGCACCGCCTGTTGCACCGAGCATCCAGTTCTGCGTAGTAGCCGTCATAGTTCCGTCACTGAAAGTTGTGAGCATCGTGGATTCAAGTGTTAGCATCGACACGAGCGCAGCCGCAAGAGTGATCGTCTTGGATGCCGAGTAAATGGGACTGTTATACTTTCTGTATTTTATGACATTGACGATCGCGGTGATCAGTGCTGTAAAGCTGTAAGCTGCCATGGCAATTGCCGTAATCATGTGATGCTCAAATGTTCTGTTCCAATAGACCATAAAGAAGATGATCATCGCAAGCGCTAAGTTCATCACAAGAAATACGATGCCGCAAGCGCGGTACTTTACAAGCTCTGTTTGCATTTTCTCACCGGGAGCGTACTTTCGCGTATGTCTGACCAAGAAGAAGCGCATGATCGCAAGACAGATATAATATCCTCCGAGTGAACAGAACCAAAAGGTATGATGGTAAAATCCGAGCCATAGTTGAAAAATCCCATATAAGGCATTCCAAATAAACGAGCCGTATAGCGACACGTTTACGCGCAGACGAGTATCGTCTTGCCATCTTCTTGCATACTTGTTTTCATCCTTGAAGATCTTGAAGAACTTAATTAAGTAAGGAATCTTAAAGCACCATACTGTCAGGGTGTAAGCGGCAAGAACGTATGATATATATGCTATTACGGATTCAGTACTGACAAACACCATTGAGCCGACGAGCAGAACAGTGGCTATGGGAATGAGGATGATCATAATAGCGATATGCGGAAACAGTATTACTTTACCTATCTTCTTCCAAACCATATTCTGACCTCTTAATCTTAACAGTAAACGTAGTGCCGGCTCCGATCGCACTTTCCACGCCGATCTCGCCTTGCATAATGTCAATCACTCTTTTTACGAGAGGTAATCCGAGTCCGTTTCCTTGCGTTGCGTGCGAGGTGTCACCTTGATAGAACTTTTCAAAGATATGCGCACCAACCTCGGCACTCATTCCGCATCCCGTGTCGGACACTTTAACGGTAGCGAATTTTTTATCCGCGGTAAGTATGAGCATTACTTTACCACCATCCTCGGTAAACTTGAAGGCGTTTGAAAATAAATTATTCCACACGAGCGAGAGAAGCTCTGCATCGGCAGAAACAAGCACACTCTCTGCGATATCGGTCTCAATCTCAATATTCTTTCGCTCCCATGTGCTTTCATATTGCAAAAGGCTCTCGCAAAGCTGATCGCCAAGATCGAAGGTTGTGAGATTCGGATAGATCTGTTGATTTTCCAACCGATTGAGCTTGAGAATATTCGTCATCATATCGGCAAGACGGCGCGAGGCGTCGGTGATCGCCTTTGCGTACTCGATCCGCTTTTCTTCGGGCAGGTCGGGAGTTTGCAGGAGCGTTCCGTAGTTCTGCATCACCGCAAGAGGTGTTTTCATTTCGTGAGATACGTTGGCGACAAAATCGGTTCGAAGTGTTTCTACGCCTGAAAGTTCTGTAGCCATTTTATTGATACACTCGATAATTTCATGAAAGCTATCATCGGTAGCAAATTTTGCGGTGGGTTTAATGCGAACACTAAAATCTCCGTTTATCATTTTTGAAGTGGCGTTGGTAATTAGCTTTACGGGGCGTTCTACCGTGAGCTTACGGCGAACGTAATCAACTACCGCCATACCGATACTCAAAAGTATCACGTTGAGCATTGTAATTTTTGCGGCGACCGTGATTTCTTCCCGTGTAAATTCTCGACCGATAGAATCTTGTAATGCTGAAATGAACAACATAATGCAACACGTTGTGACGAATGCGGCAAGCAGAAAGAAGATAAAAAAATTGCTGACCGTGCCGAGTATCTTTTTTGTCGTATCGCCTTTTTTCATTTGATCACCGCCTTGTAGCCAAGACCGTGAACTGTCTGAATCTCAAAGGAGTCGCACTCCGAAAGCTTTGCGCGGAGCTTGGTCATATACACGTCAACCGTTCTCGTGCTCGTCTGCGTATCCACGTCCCAAAATTCGTCCATCAGCTGTGTGCGCGTGAAGGTCTTTTTGGGATAGGAGAGGAGCTTGTAGAGAAGGTCAAATTCTCGTGCCGTGAGGGAGATCTCTTCACCGTCAAGCGTTGCGCTTCTCTCGTCCGCATCCATCACGAAATTACCAACCTCAAGGCGACGGCTGGAGGCAATCTTGGAACGGCGCAAAAGCGCGCCGATTCTCAAAAAGAGCTCATCAAGGTCGATGGGCTTGGTCATGTAATCGTCGATGCCAATGCGAAAGCCTCTCTGTTTGGATGCGAAATCATCACGGGCACTCATAAACAGGATTGGAATATCGTTGTTGAGTGAGCGCACGGTCTTGGCAAATTCAAAGCCGTCAATGTTCGGCATCATAATATCCGACACGATACAGTCGAAGGTGTTTTTATACATTTCGTCGTAAGCGCTCTCTGCATCAAGGCAACCAACTGCTTCGTATCCCGAATTATTGAGAAATGAGCAAACGCTGCGGTTCAGATCTCTGTCATCCTCCACAATTAAAATTTTAAACATATCTTTATCCTCCCAAAAGGGCGTATTATTGATTTTTAAGTATAGTATAGCATAGAAATGTTAAAGTTTTGTTTGCGTTTTCGCCTTTTTTAAAAAAATCTTCAATATATTTTAACATTTTTTCCGTTTGATCTGAACAACACAAATTCTCAAAAGTGTCGATTTTAGAAAAGGCAACGCCGATTTTCAGCGTTGCCCGATATATTATACTAAGCTTGTCTTTTTGAGAACCACTTTGCTGATTGCGCCAAGACCAAATGCGAACAATGCACCGCCTGCTGCAGTTGAATTTGAGGCTTGCGTTATCCTCCATACGCACGGTCTCAAACACACGGCAAATTTCTTCATCGGCGTTTTTGATGCCGAGATTGATGCATTGCATCATAAGGTTCTGATACACGCTTGATCCGAGGAAACAGCCTGCATTTTCAATCAGTACGCCGACTCTTATGCGCACACCGGGATCGGTGTAATCCTTTCCAAAGAGCTTGATCTCACCGCTGTCGGGAACGAGGTGGCCGCATATCAGCTTCTCAGTGGTGGATTTACCCGAACCGTTCTCACCGATGAAGCCATAGATCGCTCCCTGTGAAACGGTCATGCTAAGATGATCTACTGCATACATTCCGCGAAAGCTTTTTGAAAGGTTTCTAATTTCAATAGCGTTCGTTTCTTACTTCTTCGTTTTATTTATAAACGCAACACAAGCGAGCCGTGTTTCTACGCCTCGCTTACGCTGTTTATTATATTATTTCTTCTTAGCTGCATCAATGCGTGCATCGGCTACCGCACGGCGCTCGTTCGCTGTGGCAATTTGAGCATCGCGCTCTTTCTGTATTTTTGCTTGTCTTTGAGAGGACGACATCTTTGCTTCCTCCCAATTTGCTTTTGCCTCTGCCTTCGCTGCGGCAAAGTTTGCCTTGTCGACCTCGTGCTGTGCCTCGGCGCTTTCCTTCATGTCACCGAATGCTTTTTTTAAAAATGCCTTTATTCCCATAATAATTTATCTCCTTTTTATTTTTATTACTTATTCATAATTTTGTCACTGAGCGTGAGGATTTCAGCGCCGTACTTCTTCTTGCGTGAATTCAGAATTCCTTTATACATCGGATAGGTGAGAAGCGCCATACCAAGCCCTACAATGCCGATTGCAATTCCGGGAATCAAGGCGCTTGTAATTCCGATGGCTGCACCGATATCGGTCATCACAAGGCTCATGCCAGCCCCCATAACAAGGGCGGAAATGCTTCCGAAGGTGTAGGCGAATACGTTGGCGGGACGCTTGACCTTGGCATCAAGCTCACGGAGCGTGTCAAGCTCGGAGGGAGTCTTTTCCATGTACTGCGTGCGTATTTTCTGTGCCATAAATTGCTGATCGTTTTTGTTCATAATGATATTTCTCCTTAACAAAATTGTAATCTCATTTTCTGATTTTGTGTCTGTATTATACCAGCCGTTTGTTTTTGAATGTTTTGTAAAATGTTTGTTTTTTGTTAAAGAGAAAAAATGCAAAAAAAAAAAGATAGGCTTTTACACCTATTCTCTGAATTATTTACAAAGAGCCCAAAACTTACGTCTTGGACTCTTTTATCAACAAACTGGGGAGGATCTTTTTCAAAAGGTCCTCCCCACAAAACTTTCAATATTATTCTTCAATATCAGCGTTGTTCCCAAGCACGCGGCGAGCGGTGCGTACCAAACGTTCTCTCAGCCATTCCGGTTCGACAAGACGGAAATCCGCATCAAGCGAGAGGAGTAAGCCGATGAAACGTTCAATGCTGTGAAACTCGCAGGCGTAGCAATCGCGCGATTGCTTTGCAACGATGTAATTGCTGAGTTCCAATGCGGTTAGCTTGTTTTTGATCTCGACTGTTGCCGAGTAAGGAATTTGCATTTGGATAATCGATTCCTCAGCGGCGAGCTCGTGACGTTTAGCATTAAATATCTCGGGCATATAGAATTCGTCGTTATCGGACGAAAAAAGTACAGGCAGAGAAAAAGGCTCGGTATAATAAAAGCCTTTTCGACTGTTGTCGTATTCCACGGGTGCTCCCAGCTCGCGCCGCAGATAGTCAAGGTCGCGCTGTGCTTGTCTATGCGAAATCCCAAAACGCTCGGCAAGTCGCTGGGCGTTTGGGTAACTGTTTACAGTCATTTTTTTATGAAGCCATTGTATACGGGTGTGTGCGTTCATTCCTCTACCTCGGCAGTCTCTTCGGTGTTGTCGGGTACAGTGGGAGCAAGTAGATTGCGCATACGGAGTAGGGCGGAGAGTATCATACAGAAGACCAAGAGCGCGCCTGTGACATAATCGCCTCGGTCGGTCTTGTCAAGGAAGAATGCAACGAGAAGTGAGAGGGAACAGAGTGAGCCGATGGAAACCAGCATGGTGCAAAGTCCTAAAAAGAACTTTGGCTTTTGCGTTCCGAGCAGAAAACGAATCTCGCCGGTGAGGTAGACCGTAGCACAAAGCAATCCCATTTGCGTAGTCAGCTTGAAGGGGGCGTTCATCTCAAGTGAAACGTCAAAATAATAGTATGCGTTAAGTAGGATCGTGCCGAGTATAGCAAGAATTCCAAAGAGAACCGCAAGGTTCTTTTTTGCGCGAAGCGCGGGAATACTTGTAAGAATACAGTAAATTGCTCCGCAGAGCAGAAGGATGGCGGAAAGAACTCCTATCGCAGGTTGAATTGTCCTTGAACAGTAGATCATTGTAAAAATCGAAGCTGTAAGAAAGCCGATCGTGGCGGGGGAGGGACTATTCTTATCGGAAAAGATTGTAGCTACCTGAAACTCGCGATTGATCGTGATGGCTGATACGATCCCGATGGCGGTTCCTAAGAGGGCAAGTATGACTGCAATAGTGGGCAAGAGTGATTGCGATTTGAAATAGTTCGACGTTCCGTCATAATAAACGAGAACCGAAACTACCTCTATAATAGCGGCTGTGACGGCGCAAAGGATGCTTGCGATTCGCAATGCTTTTGAAGCGCGGTTTTTATCCATATTTTTTTATTTCCTTATATAAAAAGATTGCCCTATCGTAAAAACGACGGGGAGCAAAAGCTCTCTTATTATTATATAACATAAATGTGAATAAACTGTTTCTGTTTCTAAAGTTATCAAAAAAGATTTGAGAGTATGAAGTAATAGAATTAACATTTAATGTTAATATATGGGATCGGGGTTGAGATAGAGCATGTGATATTCAAGCAAAAGATACACACGGATGCGTGTGCTTGGGATTTGGTAGATTTGTTAAAAGAAATGGCTTTTTTTATTGTGCCAACCATATTACATTGCTTAATTTTGTGATTTTTGCAACTTTTTTGTTTGAATTGCACTATTAAAAAGCTTGTAAATGTTGTAAGTTCTACAAATCCGATACAAAAAAACTGTTGCAATTTTGAGGATTATCTGTTATAATATAAAAGCTTGATATGCGATGAAGCGAAAGGTTGCTGCAATGGGACGCCAAAGCAGGGAATTTTCGTGGAGTATGTCCGTTGAACCGGGCGAAAGGTGTTTGCCGAAGCACAAAACGACGCAAACGTACGTCGGAGCCACCGCGTGGCTACGCTTCTCCAAAAACCCCGGACTTTGTTCCGAATGGATCCTGTCGGATCTGTGTGGAACAAAATCCGTGTTTTTTCGGGGATGCGAAGAAACGCACGGAGCGGTGTTGTAGGGAATGCCTGCCTTGCAAAAACGCGGCCTGCGGACGAGTTCGTACCTTTTATTATATAAGCGCGCCGCAGACAAGCGAAATCTTGATAAGGAGGCAAATACAATGGCAATCAAAGAGAAGATCAGAGTCAGACTCAAGAGCTACGATCACGTTCTGATTGACACCGCAGCGAAGAAGATCGTTGAGGTTGCAACCAGAAACGGTGCCGAGGTTTCCGGTCCTATCCCGCTGCCGACTGAGAAGGAGATCATCACGATCCTCCGCGCAGTTCACAAGTACAAGGATAGCCGCGAGCAGTTCGAGTATCGCACGCACAAGAGATTGATCGACATCATCAAGCCGTCCCAAAAGGTTGTGGATGCACTGATGAGTGTTGAGCTTCCCGCCGGTGTTGAGATCGAGGTTAAAATCTGATATCAAGCACTTCGAAGGAAAACACCAAAAACAAAGACAACAGCCGAGTTGTTGACCGAAAGGTCGAAAATGATCGGTAACTTTGTAAGTCATGTTGGCGCCCTGCGCGTCAACCAATAATTTACAGGAGGAAAAACAAAATGAAAAAGGCTATTATCGGTAGAAAAGTCGGTATGACGCAGATCTTCGACGAAGTCGGAAACGTCATTCCCGTTACCATTATCGAAGCCGGTCCGTGCGTAGTTGCACAGAAGAAGACCGTTGAAAAAGACGGCTACAATGCGCTGCAGCTTGGCTTTGCAGAAGTCAAGGAGAAGCACCTGACCAAAGCAGAAAAGGGTCACTTCGACGCAGCAAACGTTCCCATGAAAAAGCACCTCAAGGAATTCCGCCTTGACGATTGCTCCGCAAACGTTGGCGACTTCATCACGGTCGATACCTTCGCCGCTGGCGACAAGGTCGACGTTACAGGTATGACGAAGGGCCGCGGATACACCGGCGCGATCAAGAGATGGAACCTGCACATGTTGGGTAAGACCCACGGTATCGGCCCGATCCACCGTCAGTCCGGATCCATGGGAGTAATCGACCCCGCCAGAATCTTCAAGAATAAGAAGATGGCAGGTCAGTACGGTAATGAACAGGTTACTGTTCAGAATTTGAAGGTCGTTAAGATCGATAGCGAGAAGAACCTGCTTGCCATCAAGGGTGCCGTTCCCGGCGCTAAGGACGGCATCGTGTTCATCCGCGATTCTGTAAAAGCATAATCGGAAGGAGGAAATAAAAAATGCCAATCGTAAAAATCGTAAATATGTCCGGCAAAGAAGTCGGCGAGCTCACACTGAACGATAAACTGTTCGGTGCGGACGTGAATGGCGCAGTCCTCCATGCCGCAGTAAGAGCGTATCTGATGAATCAGAGACAGGGCACACAGTCCACTCTGACTCGCACCGAGGTTTCCGGCGGCGGCAAGAAGCCCTGGAGACAGAAGGGTACCGGCCGCGCCCGTCAGGGTTCCACCCGTGCTCCTCAGTGGACACACGGTGGTGTGGCACTTGGCCCGAAGCCCAGAGATTACCGTCTGGGAATGAACAAGAAGACTCGCCGCGTTGCACTGTTCAGCGCGCTGTCTGATAAGGTTGCAAACGGCAACCTGGTAGTGGTCGATAAGATCACACTGGAAGGTGACAAGCCCTCCACCAAGACGATGGCAGGTATGTTCAAGACCTTCGGTTTTGAAAAGACCTACACCAAGAATTACAAGACCGTTTCCGTTGAGGACGGCAAGCCTGTATACGGTACCGCAACCCGCGAGGCTGTAAAGGCGCAGAGTGCTCTGGTCGTTCTGGACACTGTTGATACCGCTGTGATCAAGAGCTGCAACAACATTCCCGCAGCAAAGACCACGCAGTTCAGCACTCTGAATGTTTACGACATTCTGAACGCAGAGAAGCTGGTTATGACCGTTGACGCGGTTAAGAAGCTTGAGGAGGTGTACGCGTGATGAAATCTGCTCACGATATTATCATCAGACCGGTTATTACCGAGGCTGCAATGGATCTGATGGCTTCCAAAACCTACGTTTTCGAAGTACAGAAGGACGCTACCAAGCCCGAGATCGCAAAGGCTGTTGAGGAAGTGTTCAAGTCCAGCAAGGTCAAGGTCGCATGCGTGCGCACCATCAACATGAAGAAGAAGCCCAAGAGACTCGGTGTACACTTCGGTTACACGTCCGAATGGAAAAAGGCGCTCGTTACTCTGACCGCCGATTCCGGCGAGATCGAGTTCTTCGAAGGCCTTAACTAAGAGTAGGAGGTTTAGAGAATGCCTACAGTTAAGTATAAACCGACGACACCGGCCAGAAGAAACATGTCCGTTCCTTCTTTCGAGGAGATCACAAAGTTCACTCCCGAAAAGAGCCTGATCGTTACAAAGAAAAAGCACGCCGGCCGTAACAGCTACGGTCGCATCACCGTTCGTCACAGAGGCGGCGGAAATAAGATTAAGTATAGAATTATTGACTTCAAGCGTCAGAACACCAATGCAAATACCGTTGTTGGTATCGAGTACGACCCCAACAGAACCGCGTATATCGCATTGCTGCAGGATACCGAGGGAACCAAGAGCTATATCATCGCTCCCGAGGGACTGACCGCGGGTGACGTTGTTTACTCCGGCTCCGACGCTGATATCAAGCCAGGCAACACTCTGCCGATCGCCAACATTCCTGTTGGTACCGTTATCAACAACATCGAGATCTACCCCGGAAAGGGCGCACAGCTCGTTCGTTCCGCAGGTGCTATGGCACAGCTCATTTCCAAGGAGCCCAACGGCATGGCACAGGTAAGACTTCCTTCCGGCGAGGTCCGTTGGATCCGCGTGGATTGCAAGGCTACCATCGGTCAGGTTGGTAACATTGAGCACGACACCGTAAAGGTTGGTAAAGCAGGTAAGACCAGACACAAGGGCATCCGTCCTACTGTTCGCGGTTCGGTCATGAACCCCTGCGATCACCCCCACGGTGGTGGTGAGGGACGTTCTCCCATCGGTCATCCCGGCCCGGTTACCCCTTGGGGCAAGCCTGCTCTGGGTTATAAGACCAGAAACAAGAAAGCACGCACCGATAAGTTCATCGTTAAGCGTAGAAATGCGAAATAAGGAGGGAATATAAAATGAGCAGAAGCCTTAAAAAAGCACCTTTTGTCGAAGCAAAGCTCTTTGACCGTATCTGCGCAATGAATGCGAAGAACGAAAAGAAGGTCCTCAAAACTTGGTCACGTTCTTCTACCATATTCCCGGAATTTGTCGGGCATACCATCGCTGTTCATGACGGCAAAAAGCACGTTCCGGTATATGTAACAG
>JAFTXB010000053.1 GCA_017461825.1 Clostridia bacterium | reverse complement strand
GCAATCGCTGGTTGCAAAAAAGAAATAAAGCCGACCGTGGCAAAAAAGTATTGCTATCATACAACTGTTGGGTAAATCGGAATTTGACAAACAGACTATATCTATGAGAAAGGAGAAATAAATGACAACATTATTTACTCAAATAGCAAATCATAGTATAAATAATACCATCTGTTCTGACTTTTTCAAAAAAGTTCCCGAAGCGATTCTTAAACATACCGATTGGAACTACTCATGCCAACAAACAGACAATGGTTGTTTTTTGAAGCCCATATTTCGTAACATGCCATACAGAAACTCCTTTGTCCCAGAAATTGATATTGTCGTTTCCTTTCATGAAGGAAATACTATATTGCACATAAGTGGGCAACCCGTAAAGTCCGTTCGAATTTTTATGGCATTGTGGTTTGTTTTTTTCTTGATGATGGAGATGCTTCTCCTTATTCTCGCTATCGGTTCCCAACTGGATAGTATTTTCCCTGTCTTTGTTCCAATCGGTATGTGTACTTTTGGTTACTTGCTTTGCAAACTTGCCACAAAAGCAACCTTTAATTCAGTTGTCAATGCCATCCAAAGAGAATACGCCTAATCACCAACTCCAATTTTTCGAACAAAAAAGAACCGCACTCATTTTAGCCAACACGCGATAACGAAAAGCACTTATGAGAACGAACGAATCGTTTTTCATAAGTGCTTTTGCTATATTCGGTTATCTTTTTTCGGCTTCGTTTGCCGCCGCAAGCATGAGGTCGCAGAGATGCATGACCTCCAGCGTTTCGGTGAGCGGAACGGGTGATACGCCGCTTTCAAAAAAGCCTACGATCGCTTGTGTCAGCCTTCCGAAAAAGTCGGAGCGCACCGCCGTGTAAAGGCTTTTGCCGTCTCCCAATTCACCTGCAATGGTATACGCCATTCGTTTGGAATAAACGACCGTCACGCTCTTGCCGTTGGCTGTTGCCGCCTCCAAAAGATACTGACAGCGCCCCACCCGCTCAGCCTTTGCCGAAACGGCTCGGTCCTTCATCAGGCGCACCGCCATTTCAACGGGGTGAATGAGGTATTCGGCAAGGTCGTTGCCCCCTGCCGTGACGATGAGATCCTTGACGCCCTCAAAGCGCTCCAGCTCCTCGGCAAAGCGCAAAGCAGAGCTGCTGAAAACAGGTGTCCTAAAGCGGTTTGCCAGCTCCACAAGCTCCAAAGCCTCCGCATAGCTTGGGGCAAAGGTCTTATCCACAAAGGTGGGCTTTGCAAATGGGAATGCCTCTTTTGCATATGGCAGATGCTTTTCGGGGTTGCTCGGCGCGAGAATGAAGATCGCGTCGCACCCCGCGCAAAGTGCCGAAATGCTCTCGGCGCGCGTGACGCCGTTCTTTTCGCACCATTCGTCGGTGGAAACACCGTCGATCGGCGAGATCTCACACTCTGCCCACGCAAAAGCGATTTGGTAATCGGTTCCAAGCGCTTCGTTTGCCTGACGGATCCATTCGGGATAATGATTGGCATGCCATTCGCTCAGATAATAATCAATCAAGCCTATGCGTTTCATCAGATCTCCATCTCCCGTTTCTGTTCTGCCGAGCGGTAAAGCCCATCAAGCAGCTTGGCGCTTTCCAGAATGTTGGAAATGTGACAGCGGTTTTTCACGCCCGTCCTCACCGATTCCAAAAAGGCTTCGCTTTCGCGCTGATACATATTGGGGATCTCGTATTCGGGCGTTTCGGTGGTGATGGTCTGCCCGTCAAAGAACTCAAAGCGCTTGCCGTAGATCAAGCGTCCGCCGCCGCGATCGCCCAAAAAGTCGATGTACATATCGTCGTGCTCAAGATTTTGCGCCCATGCGCCGTTAAACGAGATGCTTGCCTTGTCGGTGCGGATGTAGCCACTGACAAAATCGTCAACGTCGTTCGTGCCGTTTTCAAGGTCTGCCGTGTCCTCCGCCCACATACTCTTGTAGCGGTAGCTCTTCATGTCCTTTGCCATTTCGCTGTAGGTGTCGCAGGTCAGGCTTTGGGGCTTTGCGCCGCCGAGGATATAGAGGATCAGATCAAGAAAATGAACGCCCCAGTCGATAAGAACGCCGCCGCCCGAGAGCGCCTTGGTGGTAAACGCACCGCCAAGCCCCGGGATCGAACGGCAGGAGCGGAACGAGCAATACACATGGTAGATATGCCCGAATTTTCCCTCGCGGTTCATCTCTTCCAACATCTCCACCGATTTGTGATAGCGGTTGCAAACGCCGATGTTGAGGATCTTGCCGCGACGTTCTGCCTCCTCTGCCATTTCGCACGAGAGAGCATAGTTGACAGTGATCGGCTTTTCGCAAAACACGTGCTTGTCGGCGCGAAGCGCGTCCATGGTGATCTCGTAATGCGAATAGTTGGGGGTCAGGATATAAACGGCTGTCACCTCGGGGTCGCGAAGGGCGATCTGATAGTCGGTGACCGTCTGCTCGATAAAAGGGTAAAGCTCCTTCATTTTTTCGGCTTTTTCCGCAATGAGGTCGCAGGCGTATTTCACTCGGATCGTATCCATCTTGGAAAACGCCTTGAAATGCGCGTTTTTTGCAATGCGTCCGCATCCAATCACGGCAACAACGGTTTTCTGTTCCATATCACTACCTCTTTTCGTTTTTTTCTTTATTATACACCTTTCTTTTGGAAAAGTAAATGTCAATTTTTCGGCATAAACTTGTCATTTTTTCATATTTTCAATTGACAAGCAGGGTGTGTTGCGGTATAATAAAGCCGATGGGAGGTGTGACGCCATAGATCGCTTTTTTCATTTGAATAAGGAATTTTTCAAAGTCCCCTTGGATCTCGACGGGATCCTGCTCTATCAGATCGGGCGCGCCTATCTAAAGCCGTCCACCGTAATCGGCAAGCACCTGCACCCCGACCTCTTTGAATTGACGGTGGTGACGAGCGGAGTTGGACGGATTATCACAAACGGCACCGAAACCGAGGTGCGGCGTGGGGACATCTATCTTTCGTTTCCGCACGATACGCACGCTATCGTGTCGGACGCGCTCGATCCGCTCAAATACGATTACATTGCCTTTCACACACGGCTCCCGCGCTTTTCGGAGGAGCTTTTGTCTATCGCACGCGAAAAAGCCGCCCCCGACGCACGCTTGTTCCGCAACGAGCGGATCGGCGTGATCATTTCGCAGGTGATCTCGGAGCTCTACGGTGACAAGCTCTATTCCGACGAGATGCCTCTGCTTTTAATGCGCGAGCTGTTGATCCTGCTCATTCGCAATTTCCGCCCAAAAAACGAGGACACCAAGAAAAGCTTTCAGGATGCCGACGCGCTTTGTTATCGCATGATGCATTATATCGACACGCACCTCTGCTCCATGCGGCAGGTGGGCGAGCTTGCCGAGGTATTTGACTACAGCTACGGCTATCTTTCCGCGGTCTT
>JAFTXB010000052.1 GCA_017461825.1 Clostridia bacterium | reverse complement strand
TGCAGAGCAACCCCAGTAATGAACATGCTAACAGACTCATTGTGTAGACCTCCGAATTTTAATGGATACAGTATAGCACACTTTCTGTAAAAATTCAATCATTTTGGAAAAAATCAAAAATGTTTTGTTGCCGATTGGATCAAAGTAATAAACAAGGGCCGTACACACCGCGGTGTGTACGGCCCTTGTTTATTCTTCGGATGTGTCGAAATTCCCGAGAGTGCCGCCCTCGTGCTTCATCTGGCCCGCGGCAAAGTTGCCAAGGGACAGCTCGGTATGGGCGCGGTTGGGAACCGACGGATCGGGCACCTCGATCTCGGGCACGTAAGGCGCCTCGATCTCGGGCTTTTTCTTCTTTTTGTTGGGTTCTGTCATTTTGCATCACCTCGTCCATATCTTGCCCCGTCCTGTGACGTTTTATCATACATCGAATTTGCTTGATTTTGGAAACAATGCTTTTTCACGGCGTTGCATTATGCCGTGTGGTGTACAAGAGGTTGGCCCAATCACTTATGCTTTAATTCTCCAAGCATCGCACCGCCGATGATAAGCACCGCGCCGATGATCTGTATCGGCAGCATTGCTTCTTTCAAGAAGATAACCGAGAAGATGACCGCCGACAACGG
The DNA here is from genome assembly GCA_017461825.1 of Clostridia bacterium. Lineage (GTDB taxonomy): Bacteria > Bacillota > Clostridia > Oscillospirales > CAG-272 > UMGS1865. Next base: position 2,069 of record JAFTXB010000052.1, on the reverse strand, counting down.
TTCGAGATATCCGCATATCGCAACCGTCTGTACGGGTAGCTTTCCGATAGACGAAAAGTAAAAATAACAGCCAATACCCGTGTTCAAAAGGCCGAGAACGAAAATGGGAATCATGCTTTGCACGTCTATCTCCATACGGTATCCTTGCTTGAAGCCTACGAATATCGCAACCGTTACGAACGCAACAAAAAGCTGAAGCATAGAGTTTTCAAGCCCCGTAATGTGCTTCACCCTTTTATTGAATATGACCATCAGCGCATAGCAAACGGCAGAAAGCAGACCGCAGACGAGTCCCCAAACGCTTTTGCCGTTTTCAAATGCCGTTCCGTTGACAAGAAAGATGCCTGCAAGCACAACAAGGAAGCTGCATACCTTGATTTTCGTCAGCTTCTCGCCAAACAGAAGCGGTGACAGTATCATCACGATCACCGGTCCGCAGTAATAAGCGAGCGAGGCAAGGCTAACGCCGATTTGGTCGTATGCCTCATACAGAAAAATCCAGCTCGTTCCCATTGCGATTCCCGATACGGCAAGAAAAATACATTCGGTTTTATGTTGGTAAAAGGTCAGCTTCTCCCGTGCTATAAAGAATATTGTGATCAGTAAAACACTTCCGATCAGCGTGCGGAGCAGAACGATCTCATAACTGCTCAGATTTATCATACTTGCCACGATACCGTTTGAGCCGAACAGTAACAGCGCAAATATGTATTTGAGATACGGTGTTTTCATTTCAATTCTCTTGACATTTTTGTGATAAGAGTATATCATATTATCACAAATGACACAAGCGAATATATCTCATACAAATCATTACAAAAACGCATGAATAGAGGGTGAAATGGACACCAACGTACAAAAATATATGGCTTTCATCAAGACTGTGGAGTACGGTAGCTTTACGAAGGCGGCGGAAATATTGAATTATTCTCAATCGGCGGTCAGCCGTATGATAAACGATTTGGAAAAAGAATGGAACATATCCTTGCTGGAGCGCAACCGCACAGGCGTGAAGCTCACGTCCGACGGCATGAAGATACTTCCCATAGCGCAAGGTGTTTGCCGTGAATTTGAACGCTTGCAGGAGCAGATCGATGAAATCAACGGCTTGCAATCGGGGCTTATCCGCATCGGCACATTTTCAAGCGTTGCGACACATTGGCTTCCAAACATCATTAAGGAATTTCAAAAGGACTATCCCAATATTGACTACGAATTGTTGCTTGGAGATTATACCGAGATCGAAGAGTGGATACGCACGGGAAGAGTGGATATCGGCTTTCTTCGCTTGCCCACGGTCTGCGAATTTGAAACCGAATTTTTAGCAGAGGACAAGCTGCTCGTCGTGCTTCCCGAAGATCATCCGCTGGCGAAGCGTGATAAATTTCCCGTTGGTGCGCTTTGCGATTATCCCTTTATGCTTCTTGAAAAGGGCGCAAAAGCGGAGATATCCGAGATCTTTGAAAGAAACAACATCACGCCTAACGTGCATTTTACCACTTGGGATGATTATGCCGTGATGTCTATGGTAGAAGGTGGTCTTGGCATAGCGATATTGCCCGAATTGATACTCCGCAGGATCCCTTATCATATCGTGACAAAGGAGCTTGATGTTCCTGCCTATCGTAAAATCGGCGTGGCGTTCCGTGACAGAAAAACACTTTCGCTTGCCACCAAAAAGTTTATGGAATATCTGAAGTACAGATAAGTTTTTAAGTGATAAAATACAATTTTAGAGAACAGGATAAGGAGTGGGGGAGAATTGCCGTCACACGACAATTTTCACCCTCTCCGAGAGTTTCGCGAAATGGGAACCCCACCTTGCAAAATTGTTCGCAAGACTACATTAGAGCCTCGTTAGATTGTGTCTGCTATAATTTCACAAAAAGCGGTCTACAAAAGTTATCGCAGACCGCTTGTGGCACCCCCAACGGGAATCGAACCCATAACTAACCCTTAGGAGTTTTTAGAAGTGTTTGAGGCTATCTTCGAATGGGTGATTTTTGTGTAAAATAAGCGTAAAATCCACCGAAAAGGCAGATTTTACGCTTGATAGGTTGTGTGTTTGT
>JAFTXB010000051.1 GCA_017461825.1 Clostridia bacterium | reverse complement strand
CTCTCTCCGCTACGCTCCGTTCGGCTTCCAAATGCGTAAAACTGTAACCCTTAATGTGTATACCATGTCCTTACACAAATTGTTTACAATGTTACTCTTGACACAAGCCCCTCCCCTACAAATGAATGCCTATCGCGATACAAACAAAAAACGCACAAACAGCAAACATCCGCCCGCCTCGGCGAGCATAACATGGAATCAAATTTTAACCAATACATAACTGATACAAGGAGAATCCAAACCCATGCTTTACCCTACCATTGACGAATTGACCAACGGCAATCAATTTAACCGCTATGAGCTGGCGCTTGCCACTGCAAAGTGCGCGCGCCTGATCACCGACGAATACGTTCGTCAGCACAATTTTGCCGAAAAATCCCAAACGGGAAACAAGGAGACCGACAAGCCGATCAACACCATGATCGACCGCGAGCTCCGCGACGAAAAGGCTGTAAAGGTTGCCATTGGGCGTCTCTACCGCGGTGAATACACCATTGATCTCAACGCCGGTGACGCTGTAGCCGAAAAGGCAGCCGAAGCTGATGCGGAAGCCGATGCGGTCTCCGATGAAAACGCCTCCGAAGAAACTGTGGAAGAGGTTGCCGAAGATCTTTCCGAAGAAGCCTCCGACACCGAAGAATGATCTTTGTTTTTGCGGGGGTATGTCTGCTTGACAACCCCTACTCGATCGATGGGATATACGACTATGAAATTCCTCCGCACCTGGCGGAGGAGGTCGTGCCCGGGGCGTTTGTAACCGTTCCCTTTGGCATCTCCAACCGCCGCCTTATAGGACTTGTAGTTGAAGTGCGCGATCAATCGAAATACAAAGAGCACAAGCTGATTGAAGCCGTTTGCCCCGACACGCTCTCTCTTTCCGAAGAGATGCTGGGGCTCTGCGACTTTATGAAATACCGCACGCTGTGTGCGACGGGAGACGCGGTACGCGCTATGGTACCCGCCTCTGCTCTGTCGCGCCTGGTCGTTTATTACTCGGTCTCGCCCGATCATACTCCGCCGACCTCCGACGACCTGCGTTCGTCGGATTTGTTCGTCTATCAACACATTGCAAAAAAACGCGAAGCATCCTTGACGGATCTGCGCCGTGAGCTTGGCTATGGAGTAGAATCAACGCTTCGACAGCTCACAAAGCAGGGATATCTGACCCGCCGTGTGGAGCTCAAGGAGCCCTCCGCGGGGCTTTGCGAAACGCTGTGGTCGCCCGCGCTCTCCCCCGACACCTGCGAAGCTCTGATCGCGGGGCGGGAATGCAACGGCATCAAGCTATCCTCTCAAAAGCAGCGTGATGTGTTGCGTGTTCTGTGCGAAAGCGACGAGCCTCTGCCCGCGCTGTCGATCAAGGAGCAGGCGCACGTAACCGACGCGCCGATCAAGTCGCTTTCCGAAAAGGGTGTGATCGCATCCCAAAAACGTCGGATCGACCGCAACCCCTATGCCTCGGCGCGCTTTGTGGGGCAAACGCCGATCGCGCTCAGCGACGAGCAAGCCTCGGCACTTGAAACGCTCTCCTCGCTTGCCTTTTCGGGCGAAGCCAAGGCGGCGCTTCTGTACGGCGTGACGGGAAGCGGAAAAACCAGTGTGATGACCTCGCTCATCGACCGCCTTCTGGAGGAGGGCAAGGGCGTGATCCTGCTTCTGCCCGAAATCGCCCTGACGCCGCAATCGGTGTCGATCTTTTGCGCGCGCTACGGCAACCGCGTGGCGGTGATCCACTCGGGGCTATCCTCGGGAGAGCGCTACGATGCCTACTGCCGCATTCGTGACGGCGGGGCTGACGTTGTGATCGGGACACGCTCGGCTGTGTTTGCGCCTGTCAAAAATCTTGGTGCGATCATCATTGACGAAGAGCAGGAGCACACCTACAAATCCGATCAAAATCCGAAATATCACGCGCGTGACATTGCGCGCTATCGCTGCGCGCACCACAAGGCGTTGATGCTTCTCGCGTCGGCTACTCCCTCGCTGGAAAGCTACCGCAAAGCCGAAGAAGGAATTTACACGCTTGTAAAGCTGACGAAGCGTTACGGCAACGCAAAGCTCCCCCGTGTGGAAGTGGTTGACATGCGGCGCGAAAGCGCGATTGGCAATCTCTCCCCCATCGGGTCGCATTTTGCCGAAGAGCTTTGCCGTGTGACCGCCTCGGGCGAGCAATCGGTTCTCTTTTTAAACCGCCGCGGCTACAATCATTTTGTGAGCTGTCGATCCTGCGGTGAAGCGATCCTCTGCCCCTCCTGCTCGGTGGCGATGACCTACCACACGCGGCGCGGGACCTATGCAGACGGTGATCTTGTTTGCCACTGGTGCGGAAGGCGGCAAAGCCTGCCCCGTGTCTGTCCCTCGTGCAAATCCGAGCATCTCTCGCGCACGGGCTACGGCACGCAACGCGTGGAGGAAGAGCTCTCGGGGCTTTTGCCGCAAGCGCGCGTGCTCCGCATGGATGCCGACACGACGACAACAAAGACCGCCTATGACGATATGCTCACCTCCTTCCGCCGCCACGAAGCCGATATTTTGCTCGGCACGCAAATGGTGACGAAGGGGCATGATTTTCCCGACGTGACTTTGGTGGGAGTTCTTCTCGCCGACGCGTCGCTCTACCTTGACGACTACCGCGCCTCCGAGCGCACCTTTGCAATGCTGACGCAGGTGATCGGACGTGCGGGGCGCGGAGACAAGCCGGGGCTTGCGATCGTGCAGACCAACAATCCCGACAGCGAGATCATCCGTCTTGCGAAAGAGCAAGACTACGAAAGCTTTTACAAGCGTGAAATCAAACTGCGAAAGCTGTTGGTCTTTCCTCCCTTCTGCGATATCGCGCTCCTTACTCTGACGCATCACTCCGAATCCGAGCTTTTGCAAGCAACCGCCGCCTTTGAACGCTCCTTCCGTGAGCTGGCGGAAGGCGAATTCTCCGACGTTGCGCTCGTCTCCTTTGGCCCCTTTGAAGCCCCCGTCTACCGCGTGGACAACAAATACCGCATGCGTATGGTGGTCAAGTGTAAGCTGAACCGCCGTACCCTCGAATTTTTCTCGCGGCTCGTTTGCCTCTTCTCCGATAAAACCGCTCGCCGTATCTCGGTCAGCGTGGATTTTAATCCTACAAATTTGTAAAAAGGGGACGCGGGGACGCGTTTCGTGGGGAACTTTGAAAAGTTCCCCACACCCCTCAAACTTTTTGGGTCAGGGGGTTGTTTGGGCGGAATGGGAAAGTCTCTGCCCCGTTCCATAGTTGGGGGCTAAAAGTTTGCACCGCAACGAGCGCATATCGCCATATCATATGGCTTTTATCCATCGTAACGGGACGAGCAAGCCCGTCCCCTACAAAAAACGCCGTTACAAAACGGCAGACGCACCCACAAAAAAATCCCCACCAACCCCTTTTTTGAGAAAAAGGTTGTGGGGATGGGGGTGTGGGGGAAGGACCTTTTAAAAAAAGGTCCTTCACCCACACAAAACAAAGAAAGGTAAAAAAATGGCTAAATTGAAGATTGTGAAAATGGGGGACGAGATCCTGCGCAAGGTATGCCGTCCCGTGGAAAAGATAACGCCTCGCACGGTAACGTTGCTTAACGACATGATTGAGACGATGCGCGCCGCTGACGGCTGTGGCTTGGCGGGTCCTCAGGTGGGGATTTTGCGTCGGATCGCGGTTGTTGAGGTTGAGCCGGGTGAGGTCATTGAGCTGATCAACCCCAAGATCGTCGCTTTTGCGGGCGAGCAGGAGGAGCAGGAGGGATGTTTGTCGATCCCCGGCCGTTGGGGCATCACGCGCCGCCCCAAGCACGTGACGGTTCGCGCGACCAACCGCTATGGTGAAGAATTTGAAGTGACGGGCAGTGATCTGCTTGCCCGTGCGCTCTGCCACGAGATCGACCATCTTGACGGCAAGCTGTTTATCGACTGTGTAATAAAGGAAGTGGAATAAGATGCGCATTTTGTTTATGGGAACGCCCGATTTTGCGCTTTTCTCGCTCCGCGCTTTGGTGGAATCGGGGGAGGACGTGATTGGCGTTGTGACGCAGCCCGACAAGCCGAAAGGCCGCGGCTACGCGCTGACGCCGCCGCCCGTAAAGGTATACGCCGAGGAAAAGGGCTTGCCCGTCTACCAGCCAGCCACCTTGCGCGGTGACGAATTTGCCGCAACGCTTGCCGCACTTGACCCCGATTTGATCGTTGTGGTGGCGTTTGGAAAGATCCTGCCCCAAAACGTGCTTGACTACCCAAAATTCGGGTGCATCAACGTGCACGGCTCGCTTTTGCCCGAATATCGCGGCGCGGCTCCGATGCAACGCGCGATCATCGACGGCAAAAAGGAGACGGGTATCACGACCATGGGGATGGACGTTGGGCTTGACACGGGTGACATGCTGTTGAAACGCAAAATTTGCATTGAAACGAATGACAACTTTGAAACGGTGCATGATAAGCTTGGGATCTGCGGCGCCGAAACCCTGCTCGACACGCTCAAAGAGCTGCGCGCGGGAACGCTCATCCGTCAAAAGCAAGACGACGCGCTTGCGACCTACGCCGCAAAGATTGAAAAAGCCGACTGTCTGATCGATTTTGATCGTCCTGCCTCGGCTGTGCACGACCAAATTCGCGGTCTCTCACCGATCCCTCTCTCGTTTACGCACACGCCCGACGGCAAAATGCTCAAAATCATTGCCTCGGAGCTTGTTTCCGTCGATCATCAAGCCTCGGCGGGCACCGCCCTCTCGCTTGACGGCGGCAAAATCCTCGTCGCCTGCCGCGACGGCGCTGTCGCCCTCCTCACAGTCCTCCCCGAAGGCAAAAACCGAATGTCCTCCTCCGATTTCATCAACGGCAGAAAAATTCAAGTCGGAGATCTGTTGAAGTAAGCGGTTTTTGTCAGACCCTTTTGAAAAAGGGTCCGACACCCCCAAAACTTTTTAAGTCAGGGGTTTGTTTGATCGAATGGGAAAGTCTCTGCCCCGTTCCAAAGTTTAGGGCAAAGATTGGCATAGTTTGTGCGCCTACAGCAGAATTGCTCCCGCCGAAAACAAACGCCCCCCGCCATACAATGCGGCTTTTATTTATCGTAACG
>JAFTXB010000050.1 GCA_017461825.1 Clostridia bacterium | reverse complement strand
TATACACTTTCTTGTAGGATAAAAGCCGCATTATATGGTGATAGGCGTTCGTTTTCGGGAGGAGCAAGCCCCTCCCCTACAAAGTTTATTCGTTTGCCGTTTGTGCGGCGGTGGGCGTTTGTGTGCGGGACGTCGAGGCGCCGTCCCCTACAAATTTGTGCGGTGGTATGCGTTCGTTTTCGGAACGAGGCGGAAACCCCCACAATATCCCCAACAACCCCTTTTTTAAAGTTTTGAGGGGTTCCAAGGGGAACTTTTTCAAAAGTTCCCCTTGGCGCGTCCCCCGCGTTCCCTTACTTATAATATTGCTCAAGCACGCGACCTGCGGTGAGGGCGGCGTAGCTACCTGTGTAGCCTTGTTCGATGACGACAGAAATGACAATTTCGGGGTTATCGATGGGGGCGGCACAGACGAAGAGGGCGTTGTCACAGCCTTTGCTGTTTTGGGCGGTACCTGTTTTGCCGCCGACGGGAACGGGGACGGTTCCCCCGTTGATCCAGCGTTGAACGATGGAGTTGTTGGCGACCACTTCGCGCATGCCCGAAAGGACTGTAGAGCGCACGGATTGCGAAAGCTCGACGCGGGAAAGCAGGGTCTCTTCGGATTGTGTGTAAGTATAAGAGGGGGTATCGGAGCCGAAGCCGTAAACGCTGTCAAGCAGATGCGCCTGATAGCGTGTGCCGTTTCCCACAAGAGTGGAAATATAGCAAGCAAGCTGCATGGGCGTGGTTTGGTTGTCCGACTGCCCGATAGAAGTTTGCAAAACGTCACCCGGCTGCCAGAGAGCTCCGTGAATTTCCGCGCGGTAATCGGGGCCTGCCAAAACGCCCGTGTTGCCGCCAAGCTCCAGCCCTGTTGACTGACCGAAGCCAAAGCCGCTCATGTAGGAGTTTAGCGTATCGATACCGAGGCGGTGTCCCATCTCAAAGAAAAAGACGTTGCAGGAATCGGCAATTGCTTGCACCACGTTGAGGCGGTTTGTGCCAAACAAAGCGGTATGCGGATGGGTTGAGCACTCGGGCTGATAGCTGTCAAAGATCAGACATTTGCCCGTGCAGGAGACTGTTGAAGTGGCTGTGATCTTGCCTTCGGAAAGAGCCGCTGCCGCAACACCGAGCTTAAAGGTCGAGCCCGGCTCGTAAAGTCCGTTTAAAGCGCGGTTGAGCAAGGGGGTGGCATCGTTTGAAAGCAGGTCATTGTAATTCAGATTGTAGGTGGAAAGATCAAAAGTTGGGTAAGAAGCGATTGCCAGCACCGAAAAGGTGTTGGGATCCATTACAACAGCGGCACCCGCATTGGCGTTGGCACCGTGATCCACAAGTCCGCCCGAACGGTTTACAACGTATTCCACGTTTTCGCGAAGTCCGTCCTCGGCGGCAATTTGCAAACCGATGTCGATCGTCAAATGCACATCGCTCCCCGCCACGGGTTCAACAAGCACCTCGGTTTTGATCATGTTGCCGTCGGCATCCTCCCAAATTTTCAGCTTTCCGTCGCTGCCGTGCAAATATTTTTCAAAAGCTGCCTCAACCCCCGATTTGCCGACCAAAGCGTTCATTTGATAGCCTTGCTCGTTGTAGTATTTCCATTCCTCGGAGTAAATGGGGCCTACCGTGCCGAGTATATGCGACGCATAACCCGGATAGTTGTACACGCGCTCGACGTTTACGGCAAAGGTCACGCCGTCAAGGCTCAGCTCCTTGACGTAAGTCATGGTCGAAAGTCCGATCTCCTCGGCAAGCGTGTATTCGCCCGAAGAACGGAAATTGTTGGCATCCATGTCGTATCGGAGACGGATCAAGCGGTCGATCTCGTCGTCGTCAAAAAGGCGCGTTCCTGCGTTATCGACAGCCAAAAGTCCGTAAGTTTCCACGTAATATTCCATGATCTCCTCGGGTGTCGCGTCCCCGTCAAGATCCAATATCTTCAGCACGCGGGTCAAGCGGTAATATGGGATCGAATCGGTGTCGCGGGCTTCCTCGGAAAAAGAATAATAAGGATACGCGCCTTCAAACGGAAAGAATTTCTCCACGTGCTTTTCGGATTCTCCGCTGTTTTTCAACGCGTCAAGAAGGGAAAGGCATGTCTCGTTTGCGATACGCGTACCCAAAGCGGACAGCCCTGTGTATGATAGGGTGAGATCGTATGTATAGCGATTGGTTACAAGCGGACTGCCGTTGCGGTCGTATATCTCACCGCGCACCGCGCTGATGGTTACCGTGCGCGTGTTCGTGTTGCTCTTGTCGTTTTGGTTGCCGGTGATCTGAATGAAAAACAGCCTGCCCAAATATACAACGCAAATTGCGCAAAATATCGCCGCAATCGCAATATATCGCATAAAATAGTTCTTCTTAACCGCCATACAATCTCTCCTTTCGTTGGTTTTTGGTTTTGGTTTTTCGTGGGGGAGACCCCTTTTTGAAAAAGGGGTCTCCCCCACACCCCCTCTACCAAAACCTTTTACAAAAAGGGGTGGTGGGGGGGATTTTTTAGAAAGTGTGTAGCCATGGGGGATGACGATATTTTTGTAGGGGACGGGCTTGCTCGTCCCGTTTTTCGGGCTTGCCGTTTGTGCGGCGGTGTGCGTCTGTTTTCGGGAGGAGCAATTCTCGCTGCGGCTCGGTCACGCTCGCGTTCTGACACCACACCGTGGTGTCATTCATTACGCTCGCGCCGCTTCGCTACCTCCCCTACTGGAATTGTGCGTTTTTCCTTTGTGTTGCGGTAGGCGTTCGTTGCGGGACGTTTACTTTACGTATAAAAAGCGGAAAAGCAAGCTTTGTGGGCTTGTTTTTCCGCTTTATTAGATTAGAAAAGAGTTTCGGGATAAATCCCCTTTTTATGCAGCAGCGCAAGCTCTGCGGCTACGGTGTCGCGGTCGGCTTGATAGGTGATGCCAAACCAGCGGTCGGGCGAGGATTTTGCTTTGACCGTGATCTTTTCCGCCTTGAGGAAATCGTCCACCATGATGGGCAAGAGGCATTCTGCCTTGATGTCTCCCGGCTTGATCCCCTTTAAAAAGTTCTCGAAATAGGTATTCATATCGT
>JAFTXB010000049.1 GCA_017461825.1 Clostridia bacterium | reverse complement strand
GGTGTTTGAAGGCTTGCGCAAATTCGGCTATACCGACGATGCCAAAAGGCTTGCAGAAAAGACCATCACTCTGTTTGGCAGTGATCTTGAGGAGTGCGGAGAGTTGCATGAGTATTATGATCCCGAAAGCGGCGCCCCTATCAACAACCCGGGCTTTCAGAACTGGAACCTTCTTTCGTTAAATATGCTGGAATGGTTAAAAACACTTTAAAGTCTCTCCAAAACCGTGAGAGCAGGAGTTCCATAGAAATCGTGTGTAAGCTCCAGTTGCCCGCGGCGAACTTTGCGGTTTTACTTGCGAAATGTCGGTGCCCAGCTGACAGGCAAATTCACTACGAGTATGCCAAGGGCATACAAAGTTAGGTTCAGAATATCGATCATCACGCCAAACGCATTAAGATTGTTAATCATCATTGTCATTCTCCAGTTTTTTTAAAAACAGCCCCGATTGCAATATCTGCAATCGGGGCAAGTTTCGGTTTATTCAATATTTTTGATCTTTTGTGCAATGATTTCGGGAATACCCATTTCCATAACTGCCAAATGGCTGGAAAAGGTATCCTTTCCGGTCTGGAATACGTTTTTGATCAGATACAGGCTGACAGCATCCTCCATGATGTTGACGCCGATATCGGAGTAAGCACTTTCGAAAACGATATCAAGCATTGCAGAAGAATCAGGGTCGCTGGCATAGCGCGTTTTCAGAAGATCGATCTTGTACAACGGGATCAGATTCTGCTGTGAGTCATATGCCAACGCCTCCAGCAAAATACCGATGTTGTCCATACGATCCTCGGAGACCGTTTTCATCAGGCAGGCAACGTCACCGCCGGCACAGATCGAATAATACGACTTCTGCTCGGAGTTGTACTTCGGCACAGGTACGATTCCGAATTCAGCATCCATCAACGCACGTGCCGTGGGGATCGCATCCAGCACTCTGAATCCAAACAGCGTATGCTCGTCTTCAAAAAAATTCTCCGGATCTGACATATTCGGGTCGTTGCTGGTATCGTAATAAACATGGTTATCTTGATTCAGCACCAAAATTTTCTGCAGCTTATCCAGCGTTAAAGCATCACCGGAAAGCTTAAATTCCGGGATCCCGTCCTTGCCCTTCTGGACGAACTGGATTCCGCTTCCTACCATCAGAGCTGTATAAAGCGTCTTTTTGGACGCCGAGATACCGTATTGATCCTTCGTATCCCACACATCGTCCTGGCTGAAAACGACCTCCGCTCCCAGCTCATAAAGCTTTTCCAGCGTCCACTCGTTGTTGTCTACGTAGGCGTACATAGAGCTGACATCACCAAAGCGGTTGGTGTATATTTCCTTGTTGAACACCGTTACCATGGTTCTGGAAAGCATTCCCAGGCTGAACGCCCCCGATGCCGCGATCTGTTTTCCGTTGATCTTAAACATCTGCGTGACGTTGGGGTTCCAATAGTTCTGTGACAGATCAACGTAGTACAGATCATCAAAATTGTGAAAATAAGCGGCACTGTCCAAAACCCACTTGTCGTAAAACATGACGACATCAACGACATCTTCGCCGCCAAGCACCCAGTTTTGAATGTTGGTATTTGTGATGTTGGTCTGCGTCGAAACGTTCAGAAAGCAGTTGAAGCGCTCCTCGATATAGGCGTTACGCTCAAACATTTCCTCATAAAGAACATTCCCCGAATAGCTGCCCTCGGGTGCAATGGTGGTTTCCGCCCAAGTAAACCAGTCGTCGTCATAGGTCATGATATTCAGCTCAAAGCCGTTCATATCGACGTTTGGCAAGCCATCCTCATGTTCTTTTTCGCCATCGGTTTCCACCTCGTCGGTGTCGTCCTCCGTTGTTTCTGGATCATCCTTACAAGCGGCAAGCATCCCGAGCAAGGTGCAAAGCAAAAGCAGGATCGCAATTGTTTTTTTCATGTTCATTTCTCCTTGGGTACCGCTCTCCGCTTTGACACGGAGAGCGGAGCGATAAAAATATCAGTTCTTCTTTTTGCAAGCCGTAATACCTACGCCGAGAATACTCAGCACGACAATCGCAGCAATCGATGCGGAGGATTTACAGCCGCCTTCCTTCTCGGTAGCGGTGGTGTCTTCCTCGGTCTCGGGAGCATTGGTGGTCTCGGGATTGTTGGTCGTCTCGGGGGCAACGGTGGTCTCGGGCTCGACGGTTGTTTCGGAGTCATCTGTGGTGGTCTCCTCGGTTCCGGGAAGGGGACCGGTGGGGACAGCGGGTGCGGGCATTTCGGAGATTGCAAAGATCAGATTGTCATCCAATGCCTTCACGATCGCCTTGTAGTTCTCCTGTGCCTTCATGTTATCGGCAGTATCGGTGGAGACACCGATGTTGAAGGTTTCGGCATTACCGACCATATAGGCAAGATTGGTGATACCAACGTTGCCCTCGGAGGTAAACAGACCGTACTGGGGATTTCCAAGCACGACAAGACCGCGGTAACCGACGATCTGACCAACAGTCATGCACTCCAGCGCGCCAAAGTTATAGCAGTTCTTGATGATACGGGCTTCCATGAGGTTGTTGCTACCGTAGGTCTGACCAACGATACCGCCAGCAGCGATGGAAAGCTCCGGATTTGCGCAAACGTTTTTCACGGTCGCGTTGTTGATACAGCCCTCAACGGTAGCGGTCAAAACACTTCCCCAAGGATTGATCTCACCGACAACACCGCCTGCGCATGTATAGAAATCGCCGTATTTGCCCTCATAATCGGCAACGGTAACGGCACCGTTGTTGACACAGTTTTTCACAAGTCCAACCGCGCCACCGACAACACCGCCGGCGTATGCTTTATTGGAGCCGTCGGTTCCGTCCTTAAGGGACTTTTCAACAGTTACGGTTGCGTTGTTTTCACAATACTCAACCTTGTGTCCCGACCAACCAACGATACCGCCCAGCTTCAGGTCGCCGTTGTGAGCGCCGTTTGCGATCACCTTTACGTCGGATGCGGTTACGCAACCGGTAACAAGTCCTGCATCGTTACTCTTCAAAGAGCCAACGATCGCACCTACGTTGCAACTGTAGCTGGTGGTAATGGTAGCGTTTGCAATTCGCAGGTTCTTTACAGTACCTTTGGAGATAGCCGAAATAAAGCCTGCTGATGTCTGTCCGTAGGTCTTGTCTGCGGTAATGGTAAAGTTAGAAACGGTGTGTCCGTTGCCGTCAAATACGCCCGCAAAGGGATCGTCATAGGTTCCGATAGGAGTCCATGCAACGCCGCCGAGGTCGATGTCTGCTGTCAGCTTATACTCTGCCGACATATCCGTGACCTTGGTTTTCAGATCCTCTGCGGTTGCGATCTCGATCACACCCTCTTCTTCAATCTCGCCCTTGAGCGCGTTTTCAACCTTGGTATTGATGTCAACGTATTCTGCCTTTGCCTTCAAGGTTGCTTCAGCAGCCAATTCGCCAACGCCTGCAACAGCGCCACCCTCAAGACCGAAGTTGCCGTTTGCGGTAGGCGCGGTAGCATTGTTCTGGCAAGCCACGATCTGACCTACCTTACCGCCGTTGCCGACAGTGATTGCGCCAAGGTTAAAGTTGTTGTTCAGTGTTGCGGTCTTATCCTTGGAAACGCAAGCAACGATACCGGACGCACCGTTGGTTGCCGAAATTTTACCGTTGTTGATGCAGTTTTCCACCTTCAAAAGCGTGCCGCCGCCCCACGTAACCGTGGTGCCCGCGATACCGCCGGCGTATGCTTCGCCGCTCTCTGCGGTAACGGTAATATCGCCGTTGTTCACGCAATATTTTACGTTGCCAAGGCTCTGTGCAACGATACCTGCAACGTAGCAAGCGTTTTTGTAGTTGCCTGCTGCCGCGTTTGCGGTTGCGGTGATGGTGACATTGGATTTGCAGTATTCGATCACGCTATCGGAGCCTGCATAGGACGTGATGCCGCCCCATCTCATTCTGGCACCGCATGCCGCAGAGGTCATCGTGATCGTACCCGAGGTTTCGCAGGCAGAGATCGTTGCTGTGTTGCCGATCTGGTGTGCAACCACGCCAACGTCCTTGACGCTGCCGGGGAGAGCAATGTTGACATTGGTCAGCTTCAAATTTTTAACGATGCCGTTTACGACCTTAAACAAGCCGACCACGCTGCCCGCATCGGTTGCCTGAGTAAAGGTCATGCCGGAGATGGTTTTGCCATTGCCGTCAAAGGTGCCGGCAAAGTCGCCAATGGGAGTCCACTCGGAGCCGCTGATATCAATATCGGCGGTGAGCTTGTAGTTGCCGTTGAGAGGGTAATTTGCATCAACGCCGATCTTTTTCAGATCAGCGGCATTACCGATCTCGATAACAGCGGTGGCTGCGGCACCATCCTCTGCGGCAGTCGCGGGGATCGCGACAAGCAGGGAGGCGACGATGCTGAGGATCAGCACCAGGGAAATGACGAACGTGCTTCTTTTTTTCATGGTTTTTTCTCCTTTATATAAATTTTTTTGGGGAACAAAATGAAAGATGTGGGATTACCAAGTCCAAACGCCTTCCGCGCCCTCAACGCCAAAGCCCGAGTAGGTGGTGGAAAGCGAAACGACGGTTTGAATATATTCCTCTTTTGAGAACAGGATCATATCAACTTCAGGATTGATGTACTTTTTCATTGCTGTTTCCTCCTTTATCAGGCTGCCAGTTCAGGCAGAGTATCTTCGGGAACGGTGATACCAAACGTTTCGGTTTCGCTATATACTTCACCGTTTGCACCCGTGTAGAAGGTGGTTACCGTAAAGGCGATATCGGTTGCAGCGGCAGGCAGATCTTTGCAAGCCAATACAAAGATGTAATCTCCGCCAAGGGACGCTGCGGTGTGAGTTTTGGTATTATCTTCCGCACCTGCGCCGTCGGTTGCTGTAATCGCTTCATAAAGCGTTGTTACGGTAATATTGTTTTCGGGAGCCTTCTTCTGATCGGCACCGTTCAATTTGTAAGTAACGCTTACCCGAAAACCAACGTTGACGCATTTACTGATGTCTCCGCTCAGGGTTGCAACCAGACGCATATCAAACTTGTTATCATCGGTTTTCTTTGTGGTCTGATAACCGTACAGATCGGTAGAAACACCGGTCAGATGCTCGGCAACCTCGGTTGCGATTGCTTTATAGCCATCAGATGCTTTCAACTCTGCTTCAGATTTTATTTCAAAATTCGGGGTTGTAATCGCTGCTTTATCGCTTCCACCACCATACTTTGCACCAATTTCGGACGTCCCGTAATTTTTGGTTATATTCGTACCGTCTTTTGCCACATAATAACCTACAATTTGACCGCCCACATTTTGATTGGATGTGCCAACGGTTATCGATCCAAAATTGTAGCAGTTTTTAGTGTTTGAAGTGCCCGATTCTAATTTAATCGTACCCGCAATACCACCCGCGCTGGCATTCCACGTTTGAGAGTTCGTACCGGTCAAATCCGATACAGCACCATTGTTAATACAGTACTCAACCGTTCCTGTATTGTCCCATTTAACATTTTGATTTCCAACAATACCGCCAGCTGCTGTACAACCATTACCTTTCTTATTGACATAGTCCTTAAGTGTAACAGGTCCGTTATTTACGCAATAACTTATCGTTCCGCCATAAAGATGACCAACAATTCCACCGGTACATGCACCATTGTTTCCATTAGACGTTTTACAATTTTCTACGGTAATCTTCGCATTATTCTCACAGTATGTAATATCACATCCGGCAAGATATCCAACAATACCGCCAACATCGACAGAGTTGTCATTGCTGAACAAGGTTACATTGCAAATGACATTAACAGTACTTTCGGTTTTACAGCCGCTAATACTTCCTTTTCCCGCTACACCGGCAAACACACCTGCACGGAAGTTCGCCGCTACAAGATTAAGCGTAGCATCGGCAAGTGTCAAGTTTTTAACGGTTCCACCTTCCACTTTAGCAAAAAAACCGGTGAATTTATAGGCATATGAGATGCTGAATCCTGAAATAGTGTGTCCATTTCCATCAAAGGTGCCGGCAAACGGATTGCCATCATCTCCTAACGGAGTCCATGCGGCGTACACTTTCGTGTTGTTTTCTATTTTGGAAAGATCAATGTTCTTCGTCAGCTTGTAGTGTTTGTCCAAGCCGCTTGTTCCGATCTGCACCAGATGACCGGGTACGGAAATCAAGTACGGATCTTCTTCTGTTCCCTGCCCCTGGGAAAAGGGAACGGCTTCGATCGTGTACGTTGTTGTGTCTTCTGCCGCAAACGCCACAACACCGGCGAAGAGGTTTATGACAGTTGCCAAAATAACCGTCATGCTAACAAGTAACAAACTTTTTCGGGAAAACTTGTTTTTCATGGTTTTCATCCTCCGTTTTTTAATTTTTTATTTAGAAAGGGAAGTTTGCGGACCCTTTTCTACAGTTTCAGCGGCACCGCGTGCCAAGGGAAAAAGTACGCAAAAACGTTGAAGGGTTACGGTTGCAAATTCAGCTCCCACTCGCCGCTCATAACGTAAGGCTTCATATACATGGTGAGCTGAGGCGGCTCCACGCCTCCGAGCCATTCGGTTTCCATGCCCTCCATTTTGATCTTTCCGTCCTTCGTGACGGTGATGATCGCGTTGAGTGCATCACGGAAATACCAACACGATGCGGCGCGCTCCGCAGTATTGAGCGGAACATTGTCAAAGCGCATCCCGCCGTCCTCGCCGTATCCCGCAAATATGTCGTAGGTCATGTCCTCGGGGTAATGCGGAGGCAGATCGCGGATAGCGTAATTTTCGGCGGCACAGCGCGAGGTGTTCATCTGCAAATAAAACACGCCGTCCTCAATTTTAATATTGTGCGTGTGCCAATGCCCATTGATCGCCATCAGCACCGTTCCGCGACGAATGCCGTTGACACGGCGGAAGATCCCGCGCACCGCCTCGGAATCGGGACTGTTCTTCCCCAACGTGGAAAAACCCTCGTGGGACACCACGATACAGGGGATTGCTCGCTCTGCCGCATCGCTCAGTACGCGCTCCAACCACGCAAGCTGTGTAGGAGCTAAGGAATTTACCCTTTCGTTCCCTTCGGGCGCGCCCCAGCTACCGGGGAGATTATGCTCCCACGCTTCCCTTTCCGCGCTCCACGAATAGTTGGAATCCAGACAGACCACGCGAAAGCCGTTTTCCTCGAAATAGTAGTAGGCAATGCTCCCGTCCTCGGCAAAGGAGCCGTCCTCGGTTCCCCAAATCACACTTTGATCGTTCGTCAGCAGTGGCGTGATTAGCTTCATATTGTTGCTTTGATCGCGTCGGTGCCACTCCATGTCATGATTTTCGTAAATGCCGTATACGGGCAAGCCGTAGCGATTATTCAAAAACACGTCATCCAATTCGGGAGAGTCGACCCGATTCTGGCAAAAGTCGCCCGCCTGGATCACAAGATCAACCTCGGACGCGGCGGCACGGTCAAGGATCGCTTGCAGGTCGCCCAAGGTATTGATGTAATGTCCTCTGAGATAATGAAAATCCGAGAACAGGCTGAATTTTAAAGTGCCGTTTTTTCGGTTGCTCATCACGCGCCTCAATACAGCTGCAATTCAAACACGCCGCTATCCACCTTGGGCTCCATGCCCGAGGCTTTCCACGGCGGCACGATCCCGTCGATCCATTCGGTTTCACTTCCCTCAACGGTGATCTTACCCGTTGTGGAGACTGTGACCACTGCGCTTAAGGGATCCTTAAAGAACCACGTATCCTTTGCATGCGTCAGATATCCGATCTTTTGCGTGGAGGACCCCAGCGCTTTTCCGTCGTTATCATAAAACGTGTATTCAAACTCCTGATTTGTGTAATGCGCCGTGCCGCCAACCTTATAGCCGCCGTTGCGCACGGTGTTCATATCAAGGTGCAAAACGTTGTCGATAACCTCGGTGTGATTGGTGTGCAGGTGTCCGCTGATCGACATCAGCACGGTTCCCGGTCGCTTTTCGTTTGCCTTCTTGTACAGCGCGCGCACGGCTTCGCCGTCCGGACTTTCACTGTAAGAAATTGCAAAGCCGCGGTGAGAGGTAACGATGCAGGAAAGCTCCTTTGAAGCCGCGTCATCGAGCACCTTTGCCAGCCATAAAAGCTGATCTGGCCCCAAGGAATACCCCTTTTCATTGCCCGAGGCATACGAATAGCTGTTGGTTCTGTTATGCTCCCATGCCTTCGTGGTAGGATTCCACGAATACATACTGTCCAGACAGATCATACGGAATCCGTTGAAATCAAAGTAATAATAACCGATGTTGCCGTTACCGATCTTTCCGTCCTCGGTTCCCCAAATCACGTTTTTATCGTTGGTCAGCGTGGGGGTTACCGTTTGCATGCTGTCCTTATTTTCCATTTCATGGTTTCCGTAAACGCCGTACACGGGCAGACCGTACTCGTTTTGTAGATAGGTCTTATACAATTCGGGCGAGCCGCTGACGTTGTTGGTGAAGTCGCCCGCCTGCATCACGAAATCGGAATTGGAATCATTTGCGCGCTTCATGATCGATTCCAGATCCGCGATCGACGCGATGTACCAGCCCTCCCAGTAGTGAAGGTCAGAAAAGAGGGTAAATGTGACTGTTTTTGCGTTTTCGCCCTGATACGCCTCGCAATTTGCGAAGATCTCATTAAGACGCGCGCAAAGCGATTCATTTTCGCGGTTGTCCTCGTAGAAAATATTTCCTACACCTACAAAACTGCGCGAAAGGGTCTTTTCGGAGTAGGTGTAACGCGTTTCTCCGTTGCGCGTTACCTGCATAAACGCTCTTGCGGTAAAGCCGCGGTTAAAATCCTCCAACGGGATCCCCAACAGCGACACGGTGAAGTGCAATTCGCTATCGGTCTGCGCATAGACCTTATCAAAGATCGCCTTTTCCACGTCGGGGGTGTCTACGGTCATCTCTCCGTCCGACGGCACCATGTCGGCAGGAAGGATCAAAACGCCAAACTTGACGCTTTCGTTGGCGGGATCGTAGCTTCCCTCACGCACGGCGTTGAGATAGGTACGGCCGGTCTTGTCGACCCGTACCGCAAAGCGGAGTCCTTGGGAGCCCTCTCCCGCTGTGTTTCCTCTTGCATCCTCATAACGGATCGTTGCTCCCAGGATTTCCAACGTGTCGGACGATGCGGCGGACACCGAAACGGTAGCAATCGGGAACATAACAAGAATCATCAGCGCCGCCAACAGGGTGCAAAGCCATTGTTTTCTCATCTTTTTCATCTGAATTTCCTCCTGTTTCAGTTGTTCTTTTTCCAAGATCCGTGGTAGCTTGCCTCGTTATCGTTGGCAAACTCACCCGTCAAAATCTCCTGCGTTTCGGAAGTGTCGGCACCACTCCCCTCTTCCTTTCCTTCCTCATCCTTGCAGGAACAAAGAAGCGTAAGCATGAGGCAACATACCAACAGCATAGCAAGCAGCTTTTTCATGGGTAAAACTCCTTTCCGTTTGAATTTATAAACCGTAACGTCCGTCCGAAATGCGGGCGTTGACTTCATAACGCGCATCGGGTACGACACCGCCGTACCACTCGGCAGCAGAACCCTCGATCGTAACGCTTCCGTCTCCGCTGACCGTTACCACGGCACTCAAGGGACGGTCAAAAAACCATGTTTGTGCCGCCATACACAGCTCCGACAGCGGGCGATCGCAACGTTCGGTTTCGTTTCCGTTTGCATCGTAGTTTACGAATGGATAGGACAAGCCTCCGTAATGCTCCCGCGCCTCGGCAAGCCAAAGACCGTTGCGCACGGTGTTGACGTCAAAATGCAACACGCCGTCCACCACCGCTTGGTGATCGGTGTGCAGATGTCCGCTGACCGACATCAGAACCGTTCCCTTTCTCTTTTCGTTTACACAGCGGATCATCTCGCGCACTGCGACGGCATCGGGCGAGGAATACCAGATTCCCGAAAAACCGGTGTGTGAAAACAGCAAGCAATGCAACCCCCGTTCGGCGGCATCCTGCAAGATATGCTCCAACCATACAAGCTGACGGGGAGCCAAAGAGTCCTTTTTCAAATTTTCGGCAGGAGCACCCCAGCTTGCGGTTCGATTATGCTCCCACTCCAAGTTTTCAGGATTTTGAGAGTAATTTGTGTCCAAACAGATCACACGAAAGCTCGAATGATCAAAATAGTAATATCCGATACTGCCGTCGCCAATCGTTCCGTCGGGCGTTCCCCACGTCACCTCACGGTTGCAAAGCATGGGAGTTACGGTCGCCATACCATTCTCACGTGATTCCAGCTCGTGGTTGCCGTAGATTCCGTAAACGGACAAGCCGTGGCAGTTATATAGATAGGTATTCAACAGCTCGGGAGAGCGGCGGTAATCGTTGCACAGATCCCCCAAGTGGATCACGAAATCTACATTATTCTGCTTTGCACGATCCAGAATTTCTTGCAGATCTGCAACCGAGGAAATGTACATTCCTTTTTTATAATGTAAATCGGCAAATAGTGTGAATTTGATCGTGTTGGCAAAATGCAAAGAAGAATTTTTGTATTCCGTCATGATACAACTCCTTTTTTCATTTAATATCAAATACAATCTATATATTTTATATTTCAACTCAAAACATTTTCCCGTTTCGACAGTGCTGATATAACAGTTTTCTTCCTGATTTGTTTGCATAGTGTGTTATTTAAATTGAAGTTTTTGGCAATGTTTTGTTACAATATTCACAACAACAGTATATCATACCTGTTGTTGTTTTTCAAGTTGTTAACATGCCAAGAAATAGCAAAAAATGTTTGTTTTGTGTCATACATGATTATAAAATACCATTTTTTGAAGATTTTGCAATGTCTTTGAGTCGAAAATCGGGGAGGAGATTGACCATTGTCTGATCAGCCAACCTCATCATACAACCCCTGCGTACTGATCGGTACACTGCGGTTCAATCATAAAGAATGCGGAAATTTGTACGCTTCGGACATGTCATAATAATATTCCCTGCGTTCAAGTCTTTCGTTTGTAATGGTATACGTCAATATACCACTACCTGCAACAGCCTAATAGTCTTTTCGAGCGTTTCCGTTTCGGTATACTTGCCAATCAGGCATTCCTATGAATTTTTGAGAGATCCAAGTATGAAAGAAATGCAAGCAGCAATCCTCATCAATGGAAGCGAACAGACAGAAGATATCCGCACCTCCCATATCCTTTTCATTGAAGCTTACCGTTTCTTCCAGTCAATCCCTATAATAATACATCACGTTTCCTTCTGTCAGCATATACTGAGCCACATTCAATATCTCTTTACTGTTTTCGGGAAATATCTGCTCCAGAACCTTCTTTAACCACACTCCCTCACGATCGTGGATATCAAGGCATATATACCGTTGCTTTGGATCTAATTTACCGATGGCGATCTGTTCACTGGTAGGCTTTCCCTTGCAGGAAGATTTGCACCTGTGTCCCACGCTATGCGCTCACAGTAGTTTGCAGCTACGCCTGTTGTGTAACAATATGTTTTAACAAAAAGCGGTTCTATTTATGTTCTCCCACCAAGGTCGCGCCGGCGCATAGGAAAAGCGCCACTCCGCTACGCTTCGTGACGCTTTTCCTATGCGATTCCTTAATTCTTTATCTTTTCGTCAGATTTTTTTCACCCCAACTATTGACAAAG
>JAFTXB010000048.1 GCA_017461825.1 Clostridia bacterium | reverse complement strand
GGATCTATAAACGGTCATCGAAAGCCTTTTTCCATTCCGAGTAATATCCTGCGAGAATGAAAGGGAAGTAATTTTCATAGGGAAAAACGAAAAAATGAACAAGATCCCGTCATTGCTACGCAATGCCGCCCTCCCTAAGGTCGGGTTCGACTGCGCAAACACCGCACCGTGGTGTTTGCTCCGCTCAGGATGACACGTAAAGACCTTGCTACGCTTGCTTTCCTTCGTTTGAGATGACACGCAAACAAAAACCGCGGCAAGATCGATAGAAGGCGATCTTGCCGCGTAACGTTTTGTTGCGGGGATACCTTAAATCATGTCAACAGTCGTTTTTTTATTTAGCAGAGGTCAGCTTTTGAACGAGCTCCCGAAATTCCTCGCGCTCGGGGTATTTGGAAAGGTCGAGTGCGTTGAGGTTTTCCAGAATGTCCGCAAGGGTGAGGTCGCCCTTGTATTTGCTGCCGTGCAGGATCATCACAGTTTCGATCACGCAGGTGAGGAACCGAATATCCTCGGATGCGCTCTCACGCAACAGCTCTTTGCCGAGGTCGTATTCGTTGAGCAGGCTCAATTCCTCGCCGGGGTTCTTGTAGCGGACGGCAAGCTTCATCCACGGAGTTTCCGCCTCGCGCGCGCCCTCTGCAAGGCAAAGCTCGTAGCACACCGTCACTTGGTGCTCGGCGCCCACCTCGCCCGCATCCTTGGTATCGTCCTCAAAATCCTCGGTGTTGAGAATGCGGTTCTCGTAGCCGATGAGGCGGTAGGATGCGACGAAGGCAGGGTCAAAGGTGATCTGCATTTTGACGTCGTTTGCCACCGTGTAGAGGGTGCTGAGGAGATCGGTACCAAGCACGCGCTCCGCCTCGCTCTCGCCGTCGATATAGTAATACACGCCGTTTCCGTTGTCGGCAAGGGCTTCCATCTTGTTGTCGCGGTAGTTGCCGGTTCCAAAGCCGAGGACCGACAGATACACGCCCGCTTGGCGCTTTTGCTCGATCAGCCGTGTCAGCTCCTCCTGCGAGGAAACGCCCACGTTGAGGTCGCCGTCCGACGCCATGATGATGCGGTTGTTGCCGCCCTCGATCAGATGCTTTTCGGCAATTTGGTACGCCATATGGATGCCCGCCTCGCCGTTGGTCGAGCCGCTTGCGCGCAGGGTGTTGATCGCATCCATGATCGCTTCGTCACGGTTGCCCGCACAGCCGTCAAGCACAACCGCCTCCTTGCCCGAATAGGTGACGATCGACACCACGTCGTTCTCGCCCAAGGCGCTCACAAGGTTGGAAAACGCCTTTTTGAGCAGGGGGAGCTTGTCGTCCGACTGCATTGAGCCCGATACGTCGATGAGGAACACCAGATTGTTGCCCTCGGTGGGGGTTGCGGTCTCGGCTTGGAGAGTCAGGCGCATGAGCAGGTTTTTGGCGTTCCACGGGCAGGTGACAAAATCGGTCGTCACGCCAAACAGTTCTCCCTCGGCGGGCTGTGTGACGTCGTATTTAAAATAGTTGATAAACTCTTCGGTGCGGAAGTTTTTTGCGGTGTTTTGCAGCTGCTCCAGGGTATAGCCCTGATTTACCAGCTTGC
Source organism: Clostridia bacterium (assembly GCA_017461825.1). Taxonomy (GTDB): domain Bacteria; phylum Bacillota; class Clostridia; order Oscillospirales; family CAG-272; genus UMGS1865. Next base: position 1,914 of record JAFTXB010000048.1, on the reverse strand, counting down.
GGAAATAGGTGTAGGACGCGGTGTCCACGTCGGCGGAAAAGGTGGAGATATTCTGCTCGCCCGTGGCGATAAAGGGGTTTTCGGCAAAGCCGTTCTCGGCAATTTCGCCCTTGAGCGATCCGTCCATGATCTCCGAATAGAGATGCTCAAAGTCTTCCTCGGGGGCGTATGCGTCTTCTGCTTGATTTTTGCCACAGCTTGCAAGGAGGGGGAGCATCAAAAGGGCTGCGAGAAGAAGAGACAACAGCTTGTAGGTGCGTTTCATGGTGTAACCATCCTTTCTTTATGAGCGTAAAATTTCTTCGAGACAGGAGGTAAACGCGGGGGAGGGGATCACCTCGGCTTCGTAATCGAAGAGCTCGGTGCCGACATTCCCCGCCGAGGGCTTCAGATAGGGGCTTGTCACGGTGCCGTCGCCCGAGAGGATCCACACGCGATAGCTCTGCGCGGGAGAGCTTTCACCCACAGCGGTGCCGCCTTTTGCGCGATCGACCAAGCGTTGCAGCTCACGGTCGGTCAAGGGGCGGCTGATCAACAGCTCGTCACTCTCCGTCGCTTGCCAGACCACGGCAGGGGCGGCGAACAAATCGAGCTGTTCGGCATTGCCAAGCGTGGCGTAGGCAAGCTCGTCTCCGTGCGTGGAGAGGAATCCGTCAAGCGTTTCGTCCACGGGGGTGGGGTTTAGATCCTCATCTGTTTGCGGCGCATCGTTTTTGATGCCTGCAAGGTTGCCGATCACAACACCGCCCAGCACAAGCACTGCCGACATGGCAAGGCAAGCCGCCATGATAAATAGCCGCGAGGTGCGCTTTTGCGCGGTGCGGTAAACCAGCGCCTCCTGCAAAAGGTAGTCGTCAATGCCGCCCATTTCCGAAAATAGGAATGCTGCTTTTTTATATTTGCGAAATTTCATAGCAGATCCTCCTGTTCCAGTACGGTGCGAAGCGCCTCACGCATGCGGTGAAGCGTGACCTTTACCTTTGCCTCTGTGACACCGAGGCATTGCGCGATCTCCGCAATCGATTGCGAGTAAAAATAGCGGCGGACGAACATCACTCTCTTTTCGGTTGGCTGTGCGTGCAAAAAGCGGTTGAGCGTGTCGGCAAGCCTTCCGTTTTCGTATTCTTCCATGACACTTCCCCCGTCGGGGATGCAGTCGGTCAGCTCCTCGGTGACAACTCCCATGCCGCCGCGCTTTTCGCGGTGGATCGAGCGGAAGCGGTCGATCGAGATGCGCCGTGTGATCTTGGAGAGGAATGCACCGAGGTACATGGGTCTTGCCTCGGGCATGGCTCCCCATGCGTCAACGTAGGTATCGTTGACACATTCCTCGGCATCCTCGCGCGAGGACAGCACCGAATAAGAGAGCGAATACAGCATTCTGCCGTACTTTTTTTCGGTCTCGGAAATGGCACCCTCATCGCGTGCCCAGTAGAGATCGACGATTTTGAAATCCTCCATGTTTTTTCTCCTGTCTTGGGGCTTCACCCAATATGTCGACGCCCCCATCGGTTTGGTTACACCATTTTAAAAAATTTTCGAGAATTTTCAAAAAAGCACTTACGGTCACGGAAACGCTTCTCATAAGTGCTTTTTGTTTTAACAGTTTAACAGTAGCGCAACGCAAACATGGCGCGCGAATTGATAATAAATGTAACATTGGTGAGTTTTCAGGGTCTCGGCGGTCCGCCTGCGCGTAGCGAAGGCTAAAAATCTGCGGGAGCCCCCGCCCTACGGGTTTGTGCGGTTGCCGTTTGTGCGGTGGTGTGCGTTTTTTCGGGAGGAGCAAGCTGTATAGTGTAGTAACATAGTATACAGGTAGTGCAAGGACATAGTATACAGTTTTATGGTATAATAAAGGCATCAAAAAAGTCCAAAGGAGAACGAAAGATGCCTTGGAAGGATAAAACTGTG
>JAFTXB010000047.1 GCA_017461825.1 Clostridia bacterium | reverse complement strand
CGGCATAGGCACAACCCCTTTTGGTCAGAGACGAATCGGCTTTTATCACGTCAGCGCGAATGGCAGCGTTTGCCAGGCTCTTTTGCGCTCGCATCGCCTGGGTCATGGAGCCGATCACGGCAACGCACTCGTATCGCTTTTCATGTTCAGACATTTATTACACCTCCTCATTGTCAATATATGACGAAAGAAGACGAGAAGTGCCCCACGGAATTTGAATAGCCAAGCCAAGACCGGGCTATACTGAAAATATCCCAATATTTTACTGTGAGAAAGGAATTATCGATATGAACAAACCCCAGATCATTCGTTGCTGCGCAAGAGAAATCCTGGATTCCAGAGGCAATCCCACGGTGGAAGCAACCGTCTTTTTGGCGGACGGCACGGTAGGCGTTGCCAGCGTCCCCTCGGGCGCCTCCACGGGGATCTATGAAGCCTGCGAATTGCGCGACGGAGACCGCAGACGCTACATGGGCAAGGGTGTGCAAGATGCCGTTTCCAACGTTGGAAAGATCATCTCCCCCGCACTCTCGGGCATCTACGCTTCGGAGCAGTCCGAGATCGACCGCATTCTCTGCGATCTTGACGGAACCGAAAACAAAAGCCGTTTGGGTGCCAACGCCATTCTGTCGGTCTCACTTGCAACGGCGCGCGCGGCGGCAAACTGGTATCACCTGCCGCTCTACCGCTATCTTGGCGGTGCGGGGGCTGAGCGCTTACCCGTTCCCATGATGAACATTCTCAACGGCGGCGCACACGCATCCAACAACGTCGAAATTCAGGAATTTATGATCGCTCCCGTCGGTGCGGATTCGTTTGCCGAGGCAATGCGGATCGGCAGTGAGATCTACCACACCTTGGGAAAGATCCTGCGTGCCGAGGGCTTTGCCTCAACGGTTGGAGACGAGGGCGGCTTTGCGCCCAATCTCAACGACGACGAGGCGGCGCTGGAGCTGATCTGCCGCGCCATTGAGCAAAGCGGATACAACACCGAGACCGTCAAGATCGCGCTCGACTGTGCCGCAGGAGAATGGTACGGCGAGGACGGCAGCTACCATATGCCAAAGCGCGGAAAGGTCTACAGCCGCGCGGGACTGATCGAAAACTGGGCATCCCTTGTTAAAAAATATCCCCTCTTTTCGATCGAGGACGGCTTGGATCAGCGTGACTTTGACGGCTGGAGCGAGCTGACCGCAAAGCTTGGCGACCGCGTGATGCTGGTGGGCGACGATCTGTTTGTCACCAATGAAAAGAGACTTTGCGAAGGCATCCGCCGCAACGCCGCCAACACCATTCTCATCAAGCCCAATCAGATCGGTACTCTGACCGAGGTGATGAACGTCATTGCCACAGCGCGCGCGGCGGGCTACGGATTTATCCCCTCTCACCGAAGCGGCGAGACCGAAGACACCACCCTGGCAGACCTTTGCGTCGCCATGAATGCCCCCTTTATCAAGTCGGGCGCCCCCTGCCGCAGTGAGCGTGTGGCAAAATACAACCGTCTCCTGCGTATCGAGTCGGCGCTTGGCTCAAACGCCCGCTACGGCGGAGACGCGGTGACCTCGATCGGTAAAAGTGCTGTGATGCATTGATTTTTGTTTTTTGTCAGAAAACTTTTTGAAAATAAAGTTATACTTGGCGCCAGCGCCAAGACACGTGATTTGCTACGCAAATACACGTCCGACAGCTTTCAAAAACTTTCAAAAAAGAAGTCAAGGTATAGTGGGAGGGGCGTTCTTCCCTCGTATTCATCCTACAAAAGGGCGTTTACTGCGAAAAGCGGTAAGCGTCCTTTTTTCTACCATTGGTAGAATGATTAGAAAATCATCGAATCACTCTTGACAAAAAACAAGACATTGTGTATAATGGTGATGTGATCACGAAATTTCTATTTTGAAAGGAGATCGACATGACCTATCTTGAAATTGACGAGGCAATCGTTCAGATCGCGAGACAAAAATACGATGAAAGCAAGAGTAGATTGAATTCTATCCCCAAGGAAAATAGCACCGAGCGAAAAGCTTTACAACTTGAACATGGAATGTATACTTTTTGCAGTAACGCGGGACTTCTCATTAACTGCATCGGGAGCAGAGAAGGTATACTACAAACGAGAACACGATTTCTGAAAAGAACACTTCATAAATTCCCGTCACATCAAGCCGTCTACAGAAAACTTAATGAAGAAGAACAAAAGTGTTTTGTTGCGGCATGGCAAGCCGAGCTGTTTATCCGCGACCAATGGCTTTTAGCACAACGCGCCGAGCTTGCCGCGGCAGAGGTATCGGGCGATGCAAAAAGCGTTTTTGAATTTTCGATCAAGATCGGTGCGGTGGAAAGCATGTTTGGTTCATGGGAAACATGGCGCAAAGAACACGGCGTTTATCCCCATCTGTTTAAGGAGGACGAAGCATGAGTGACTATTCGATCCACGTTGAAAACGGAAAAGTGATTGGAAATTCGGTGTTTTATCGGATCGCCAACGATCTGCTCGGCAAGGAGTGCAGACGGCTGTGCGACTTCACCGACGCATTGGACAAAGATCCAGCCGAGAAAAAGAAACGCATTGCGGAGTATAAGTGCGCGAAATATCGCTATGCCGCCGTTTCCACACCTCATACTCTCATACAAATGAATAATTTTCACAGGCAAAAAAACAGACTTGAATATTCGCACTTTTTGCTGTTACCCTTTGAGGAACTACTAAAAGAGCGTGCGGATTATCTCGCCTTGTGTGACTCTGCCCCGCAAGATGAAAAGCCCGATTACAGCTTGTATTACGCTATGCTCGCATTGGTCGAAAAGGAGATCGGTCTATTGGAAGAAAAGCTGCCGCTTGCAACCGATTGGGAAAGAGTAGAGTTGGAAGAACGCCTCGGCGGCTGGAGGTTTGGCAAAGCCTGCCTTGATGAGGCATGGGCAAAGCGAAAGGATGAACTTCCATGAAAGAAAAGCTTGAACTTTTAAAGCTCCTTGCCGATGAAACGCGGCTTGACATTCTCAATATCCTTTTGCGCGAGGATTCTTACGTCGAAAAGATCTCCTGCGACCTCTCGCTTACCCCTGCGACGATCTGCTATCACCTCAAAAAAATGGAGGCAGCAGGTGTGGTCAACTGCTCACGCTCGCAGTTTTACATCATCTATTCCCTCAATCGAGAGATCTTTGATAAACCCTTGTATGAGCTGATCAAAAAAGATACAGCCGTCATTGATCCCGATGAAAAATACCGAAAAGAGATTCTTTCCAACTTTTTTAAATATGGCAAACTGACCCAACTGCCCACCCAAAGAAAGAAACGGGAGATCGTTTTACAGGAGATCGCAAAGCAATTGGAAGCCAATCGGACTTACGACGAGAAAGAGATCAACGAAATCATTCACCGTTTTCATGAGGATCACTGCCTCATTCGCCGTGAAATGATCGCTTGCGGAATTCTAACCCGCGAAAAGGAGACCTATTGGTTGATTTAATATGAAAAAAATCATCATTTCGGAAAAAATTAAAAATTATCGCTATCAAAACCATTTGACACAAGCGGATTTTGGAAAAATGATCGGTGTTTCGGCGCAAGCAATCTCAAAATGGGAGCGCGGTGATTGCTACCCCGACATCACGCTCCTCCCCTTTCTTGCAAAAATACTCTCATGCTCTATCAACGATTTCTTTGAATGAACTTTAAAACGCCCCGACCATTACTGCGGCCGAGGCGTTTTTGTAATGCTTATTTGCTTGGAGGATCAAAAGAGAAATGAAGCTTATAGTCCTCTTCCTCCAGATCGTAAAAGGTCTCGTAGAAATAGCTCTCCGTCCGCTCTCCCGTGATGATCGGCGAAGGGCGAAACATTCCGTAATGCCTGCGCATGATCGGCCAGAAGTGCGTGTCCGAAACGATAAAATGCTCGACAAGCGTTACGTGGATCGCTTCAAGTGTCGTCTTGATCTGATCGGTCACGGTCACGTCACATTCGGAAGGGATCGCCACGCCGTTTGGGTGATTGTGCGCCAAAATAACGGCAGTTGCCTTTTTGGCAATGATCTTTTCCAGCATCAGGCGCAACTGTACTTCGGTGCTGTTAATACTTCCGCGAGAAATCAAAACGCAATCGATCAGGTTCATGCGGTCGTTAAACATGAGCATATACAGCCGCTCATGATCCAATCCCAGAAACAGCGGAGATAAATACTCGACCACCAGGCTCATGCGAGTGTAGTTTTGTACCTGCCGAACCATATTTTTTTGATAACGGCGCATAGCCTCACCGATCACCTTGATCAGGATCGCGGAATGAACCCCCATTCCGTCCACCGCACTCAGCTCGTCCACCGAGGCGTCTACTATCTTTTTAAAATCTCCAAACCGCTCCATCAAAGCGTGCGCGCAGGGGTTGGTATCGCCCCTCGGCTTGCCGTAGTACAAAAGCGTTTCTATAAATTCAAAGTCAGAAAAGCCGTCAAATCCATCGTTTAACAAAAACCGTTCTCTCATGCGTGCCCTATGTCCCTCGTGCATAAACAAACTTTCCTTTTCTCAAATAGATTCAGATTCGATTTTCTCTGCCCGTTTATTTGCGTTTCAGCTTGCCAACCACGCGCCCCTTACAGTGCACATCGGAAAAATCCTTGAGCATGATCGGACCGTATTCGGGGTTGAGTGAGAGCAGGCGGTCGCCGCCATACACCTTGAAGTAGCCGCTTCCGTCCAGCAAAAAAATTCCCATTTCGCCCTGCTCAACGGCATCGGCACTTTGCACCAACAAAACGTCTCCCGAGTGATACTTGGGCTCCATACTGTTTCCGCTGATCCGAAGCGCGTAGTCGGCATCGGCGGTTTTATCGGTATTGGGAATGTTGATCGTATCAGCCTGCGCATCGTCCAGATAGACACCGACACCTGCGGAAACGGGGAGCTCAAACAGCTTGATCGGGCGCTTGCCCGTACGTGCCTTTCGTTCACCGGCGTAACGACTGACAGGCCGGATCGGGCGCAAAACGCGGCCGGCAGAAACAGCAGGAGCAGAAGGATGTGCCACATCTGCACTTTCAATCCGCTCACGCTCTTTTTCAATGATGGTATTGACCAACGCAACGCCCCATGAATCAAGCCTTCGGTAGTCCTCGATCATACCAATCTCTTCGGCGCTTAAAGTATAGTTATTTGTATTTTCGGGCGTACCGCTGACGATATACTCAACCGAGCAATCGAGAGCACCGCAAAGAGCGATCATCGTAGAAAGCTTTGGCGAATCGCTCATACCCGCAAGGATCTTGCTCAGAGTCCCCAACGGAATACCCGAGCGCTCGGCAAGCTGCTCGTTTGTCAACTTTAAAGCGTTTTTTTGAGCTTTGATACGGTCAAGATAGGTTTCCATAACATCCTCCGTTTTTCCGTTTATGGCAATATTATAACATGTTTTTTGTCATTTGTAAATAGCTTTTCAAAATATTTTTCTTTTTTTGGAAAAAAACTATTGACAAACGCAATTTTTTCTGTTATAATATGATCGTAATAATTCCATTTTTGGTATTATGGAGGTATAAAATGAATACTACTTTTGAAAAGAACAGCAATTTTAATTCCAATAATAGAATTTTTGAGGGGTATTTCGAGGAACCTGCAAAAACTGTCGGAACGCTCCGTCGCGGAGTGGATTCCTTCCTTTATATTATTATTTCTGTCATTACGGCAATGACATCCGCAAAGGCGATCGCGCTGTACAAGGTGTTTGGCGTTGCCTGCTCGCTTGTTGGGTTTATTGGCGTCATCGGTGCAGTGGAGCGCGGTTCTCTTGGCTTTGGAGCAGGGCTTTTGATCGGTGCCGTTTTGATCGGCGTTGAGTATCTTTGTCTGCGTCCCCGACGTAGCTAAGGCTCCTTATTCCTCATTTCCTAAAATCAAATCTGCCAATGCTTCGCCTGTCAAAACAGCCGCGCGCTTGGCTTCCTCAACCGAGTTTCCACCGGTTCCGATTTCAAGTAAGATCGAGTGTGCGGCAAGCTCTTGATGAAAAGAGGCATTTCGCAAGGAAACAGGACGGCAGATAGCGGCACCGCCCGCGTTCAGTTTTTCTCGTAGCTGTAACGCCAACGCCAAATTGTTTTCCCAACATTCGTGAACAGTTCCGTTTCCATCTGTTCCGATAACTGCCATCACTTGTGCCACTGCGTTGTCCCCCTCCCCAAACGCGGCGCGGATATAGGCGCCGTCGGAGGTAACGATCGCATCTCTGTGGAGGTCGATCACATATTCAATACTCGGATAGGTTTCCAGATATTTTCGAACAGTTGCCTCCGAGCGGTCATACGATCCGCTCAAGGTTGGGTCATCATGCATCACCGTACAGTGAATGGCGGTGATGCCTTTTTCATTCAGCACGCGGCATAAGACCTCCCCGACAGCCAAAACATTTTCGTTTGCTTCGCGAGAGTAAGTCAAGTCCCCGGGCGCTTTTGTCAAATACTCGGTTCCTGCAGGAAGATAGCTTTCACTTGTATGAGTGTGAAGGATCAGAACGAGAGGCTTATCGGTTGCGGCTGATCGAGATACATCAATATTTAAAAGTGCATCGGTATTGGGTCGATAGGAGGTTTCATTATGTAAATATCCCCGCCCAAGAGAGGGATAGGTCAGATCCACCGTATGCACGGGGATCGCCCCATCGGGTATCGGACTGTCAGTCGGTGCTTGTGTGTTCTCCTCCCCAACCGTTTCGTCGCCGTTTTCTCCCTCCTCACCTGATATGGCATTGCCGGTTTCCTCGGTCTCATTTTCATGATCCAAAAACGATCCCCAACCGTCAAGGCCGCCATCACCGCGCAACCAAACGGCACTTACGGCAAAAGCCGCCAACAAAAGCCCGCAGCAAATCAGAAAAACGGCAAAGCCGCGATATTTTGTACGGTAACTTCCTTCCAATTCAACCCTCTCTTTTCCAATCGGCAATGCGCCGTTTACAGGATGTTGATCCATTTTTATGCCTCCTTACAGTCGGTCTGCTTTACCATATGCGCCAACTTGGCTTTTTATGACATTTTTAATACCCCGCCGTAAAAGCCAGTCCGATCGCTTTCGAGAGTAACCTTGCCACCTCGTGCGTGATCACATCGCTTTCCTTGAGCGAAACGAAAAAACTTTTTCCATTTTCCAAAACCCGACGCAGCGAATCATCAAGATCGCGGATCCCTGCCTCGGTCAAAGCATCGTAAACAAGAGTGGAAGAATTGACCACCGTTGGAACTCCCAGTGCTATAACCGGCACTCCCAAGCTCTCGTTTGTAATTGCCAATCGGTGGTTGCCGACCCCCGAACCCGGACTGATCCCGATATCCGATATTTGCACGGTCGCCGCCAAACGGTCACAGCTCCGCGCCGCCAATGCATCGATCAAAAGAACCACATCGGGACGAACATAGCGAACCGCCCCGCGCAACAGCTCCAGCGTTTCGATTCCCGTCTGTCCCAATACCCCGGGAGCCAAGGCGGACAAAGAGGAGCACCCCAGCCTGCGATACAGTCCCCCTTCATGCTCGCGCAAATGTCTTGTCGCGGTCAAAAGACTTACTGTCTTAGGTCCAATAGCGTCGGCTGTCAATTCTGCGTTTCCAAGCCCTGCCACAAACACTCCAAAATCGGCATCCGGAACAAGCCCTGTCAGTCTCGACGCCATTCCGCGCAATTCTCCTGCCAACAAATGCGCAAGGCAGTCCGCATCGTCCTCCGAAATCGAGCCAAGACGGCCGCATTCCACAGTCACATAGGTTCCGCACGGCTTACCCAAAGCGCGCGCCGCCTCCTCGGTGGAAATATGCAATCGGGATATTCCAAAGCCGCCTACCCGCTCACTGAGTTGTTTTGCCCCCTTTGGCAAATCCTCACTTTCGGAAAAGCTTTCACATGCAAGGTCACTTCGACCGTAACGATTCATTCAAAACGCCCCTCTTTCTCGAAAAAAATATGTTTCAAAGGCTAATTTGGCAAGAAAATTAACAAAATATACATTAAAAAATTTGGGAAACTATTGCAATCCGATTAAAAATAGTATATAATATAAGGGTATAAGTTGCCGCTATGCGGCGATTCCGATTTTTCTATTTAAGAGGAGGAGTTTTACCACCATGTCAAAGCGGATCATTGCACTTCTTTTGTGCGCCTTCATGCTTATCCCCTGCTTCGCAGGCTGTTCTTCCAAGGACGACGGCGATCTTGGCGCTTACATCACGATGTACCTGACCGACCAGATCTTTGATTTCGACCCTGCAAACGCATACTACAATTCCGACGCGATCAACGTTATCGGAATGATGTACGACACGCTGTTCAAGCTAAACGAGGACGGCAAGGTCAAAAAATCTCTTGCAAAGGACTATAAGCTTGGTACCGATGCAGAGACAGGCGAAAAATACATGGAGATCACCTTAAATAATGCTTACTGGAGCAATAATATCAGGCTGAGTGCCGATGATGTTGTATTTGCATGGAAGCGTCTGCTCAAATCTTCAAACGATTTTGCCGCAGCCTCTCTGCTTTTTGATATCAAAAACGCTCGCGCTGTAAAAGAAGGCGATATTTCGATCGATGACCTCGGAGTTGAAGCGGTTGCGATCGATGTCGTAAAAGTCACTTTTGAGGGAGATATCGATCTCGATCAGTTCCTGCTTAATTTGACCAGCGTTGCAACGGCACCTTTGTATGAAAACTATGTTTCAAAAAATCCCGACTGGGCTAAGAAACCTTCTACCATGGTTACCAGCGGTCCCTTTAAGCTCGGCAAGATCAACTATAAGTCGATCAACGACGAAAAGGACAATCCCATCAAGGCAAAAGACGATAACGCGATCGATGCAAACGGAAACGTAAAGAACGAAACGTCCTATGAGATCAGAGAGATCAACTATTTCTATCTTGAGCGCAACGTTTATTATTACCGTGATGTCGAGCGCGACCCGATCGATGAGTCTGTAACCCCTTACCGCATTCTCGTGGATTGCACCATGTCGGCAGAAGATATCCTTCAGGCTTATAAGGATGGCAAGATCTTCTATGTGGGCAACATCCCCATGTCCTTGCGCAACGACGCATTTGTACAGGAAAACGTAAAGACCTCCAACGCACTCTCTACCTTCGTTCTCTATATGAATGAAAATGCATTGATTAACGATGGTGGCGAAGGCGAAGCTCTGTTTGCAAATGCGGATGTCCGCAACGCGCTTTCTCTTGCAATCGACCGTGAGGCAATTGCAAAAGAAGTTGTTTTTGCAAAGGCGGCAACCGGTTTGGTAGCCCCCGGCGTATTCAACGGAAATAAATACTCGAAAAAGACCGACTTCCGCACCGCTGGCGGTGACCTGATCAAGACCTCCGCCGACAAGTCGGCGGCAGAAGATCTTCTCTCCAAAGCAGGAATCACTGCATCCAAGTATTCCTTTACCATTAAGGTAGCGGCTTACGACGATGTACACGTTGCAATCGTCAACAAGATCGCAGAGGCTTGGAACGGTCTCGGCTTTAATGTAACCGTTGAGGCGATCAATCCCATTGTAAACAACGACTACTATAAGGAAGTTGGCGCTGAGCCTTCGGACGTTTGCGACGATCTCTTCATTGAGGCACTCCAGCGCAACAAATATGAGGTAATCGCATTTGATTACAACGCATATTCCGCAGATGCTTATTCGGTTCTCTCCAACTTTGCGATCTCTTTCTCGGGAATGGCATTGAATATGACCGACGGCAACTACAGCCTGACTCCCAACAGCACCGGATATGCAAGCGATGAGTATAACACTTTGATCGAGGCTATCTACTATCTGCCTTACTTCGCTAAGCTCCCCTCTACCGACGAGGAGCTGAAGAATGTAAAGACCGCAGACCTCTTCCCCGGTATCTTTGATTCGGTTGAGGAATATCTTGAGGTTTACAACAAGATCAAGGCTGTTTACGAGGAAAACAATATTTCCGCTTCTACCAACTCCGAGGATTGGGCAGCACAAAAGACTACCCTGCTTCATAAAGCAGAGGAGCTGCTCCTCAAGGATATGCCCGTAATCCCTGTTATTTTCAATGAAAATGCGGTTTTGGTTCACGATGACCTCTCCAAGATCGACGGAACCTTCTATATTCCCGCACACTTCCAGAAGACCAAGCTCAAGGGTTACGAAAATTATTCTTATCTTGATAAGAAGGGTGAAAGCATTTCCATCTTTGCCGACTTCCCCAACATCGAATGGGATAAGGCAAGCAAATAAGCACGGTTCATTCCATCGGCTCCCTGCAAAACATGCGGGGAGCCGAGTTTTTTGATTTTGGTACTTGACAAGTTATCCAAAATGTGATATAATTTTTGAGTATAGAAAATGCGTTGATAAAGTCGGCTGACAAAGATCGGTTTTACAGAGAGTGCTCCCTTGGCTGGAAGGAGCATATTCCGTTTTGTTTCTGCCTTTCCCTTTGGAGCAGATCGGATCAAAACCCTTTTGTGGGTGAGTAGTTTGATACGGCAGGCACCGTTATATGCCGTCAAAGTGTTGGCTTTGAGCCGAAATTCGGGTGGTACCGCGGGTAGCTTTGCGCCTCGTCCTGACTTGGGACGGGCTTTTTTGTTTTCCCCCCCGATGCGCGCGAAGAAAAAGAAAGAAAGGACATATATTAAATGAAAGAAAAGCTCGAAAAAATTCGGTTGGAAGCGCTTGGACAGTTGGAAGCTGCCGACGCAGACATTGAACAGATCAAGATCAAATATCTTGGCAAAAAGGGGGAACTCACTGCCGTATTGCGTGGTATGGGAGCCCTCTCTGCCGAGGAGCGTCCGATTGTAGGACAGCTTGCAAACGAGGTACGCGCGGCGATTGAAGCCGCCATTGCAGAGAAGGCAAAGGAAGCGCAGGCAAAGGCTTTGGAGCAAAAGCTGAAAGCCGAAAAGCTGGACGTTACCATGCCCGGAACTCCCGCCCCCGTGGGGCATATCCACCCCCTGACGCAGGTACAGCGTGAGCTGGAGGACATCTTTATCGGTATGGGCTTTTCGATTGTTGAAGGGCCTGAGGTTGAGCTGGATTACTATAACTTCCAAGCGCTCAATATTCCCGAAAACCACCCTGCGCGCGACACGCAGGACACCTTCTATATCGGAGAAAACGTTCTGCTTCGTTCGCAGACCTCTCCCGTGCAGGTGCGTACAATGGAGCATCAAAAGCCTCCGATCCGCATCATCTCCCCCGGGCGAGTTTACCGCTCCGACGCACTTGACGCTACCCACTCCCCTCTCGTCCATCAGCAGGAGGGACTTGACGTTGACAAGGGCAGCACCATGGGAGACCTCAAGGGCACGCTTGAGATCTTTGCAAAGAAGCTGTTTGGCGAGAGTACGCGCATCCGTTTCCGTCCCCACCATTTCCCGTTCACCGAGCCTTCGGCAGAGGTCGACGTTTCCTGCTTTGTTTGCGGCGGCAAGGGTTGCAGACTTTGCAAGGGCGAGGGCTGGATCGAGATCCTCGGTGCCGGCATGGTGCACCCCTTCGTGCTTTCCAACTGCGGCATTGATCCCGAGGAATACTCCGGATTTGCGTTTGGTCTTGGCATTGAGCGTATCACCATGACCAAATACGGCATCGACGACATTCGCCTGTTCTATGAGAACGACGAACGGTTCCTCGAGCAGTTCTGATAGGAGGTAATTTAAGATGAATCTTTCAAGAAATTGGCTCAGCGATTTCGTTGACGTAAACGATATTGATAACAAAACCTATGCCGACCGCCTGACCATCACGGGTTCGAAGGTCGAGGGCTATGAGGTTCTCGGCGAGGACATTGAAAACGTGGTCGTGGCAAAGGTCACGAAAATGGAAAAGCACCCCGACTCCGACCATTTGTGGGTCTGCCGTCTGGATGCAGGCGAGGTGCACGGACACGATATTCAAATCGTAACGGGTGCGCAAAATGTATTCGTTGGCGCATTGGTTCCCGCCGCTCTGCCCGTGGCAAAGCTCCCCGACGGAGTGGTCATCAAGGCAGGAAAATTGCGCGGTGTTGAATCCAACGGTATGCTCTGCTCAATGGGCGAATTGAAGCTCACCGCGCACGAGTGCCCCGGCAAGGAAGAAAACGGCATCCTCATTTTGGACGAGGAATATGAGAATCGCATCGGCGACGATATTCGCGACGTTTTGATGCTGAACGACACCACCGTCGAGTTTGAGATCACCTCCAACCGCCCCGACTGTCTCTCCGTCATCGGTCTTGCGCGTGAAACCGCGGTCTCCTTTGATCGCCCGCTGACTGTCAAAGCCCCCGAGGTCAAGGGTGCCGGAGATGGCGACAAGGTTGAAAACTATATTAAGGTGGGCATTTCCGCCCCCGATCTTTGCTACCGCTATGCCGCGAGAGTGGTGAAAAACGTTAAGATCGCCCCCTCGCCGCTTTGGATGAGAATGAGACTGCGCGCTTCCGGCGTGCGCCCCATCAACAACATCGTTGACATCACCAACTACGTCATGCTTGAATACGGTCAGCCCATGCACGCGTTTGACTACAAGCAGCTTGACGGAGCCGAGATCGATGTACGCCGCGCGGCTGACGGAGAAAAATTCCGTTCGCTGGACGATCAGGATCACGTGCTCGACAGCTCGATGCTGGTAATTGCCGACAGCAAAAAGGCATGCGCGCTGGCAGGCGTTATGGGCGGTGCGAACTCCGAGATCACGGACGACACCGCAACCGTGGTATTTGAATCGGCATGCTTCAACGGCGCGTCGGTTCGTGTCACCGCCAAGAAAAACGGCATGAGAACCGAATCCTCCGCGCGCTTTGAGAAGGGACTTGATCCCGAAAACTGCATGGCAGGACTTCAGCGCGCTTGCGAATTGGTTGAGCTTTTGGGCGCAGGTGACGTGGTTGACGGCATCATCGACGTCTACCCCACCAAGTGGGAGCAGACCGTTCTTCCCTTTGCCCCCGCGCGCTACAACGAATTTCTCGGCATGAACATCCCCGTGGAGCACATGGAGGCAACCTTGACGGGGCTTGGATGCCGCTTGGAGGATGGAAAGATCTACGTTCCCTCCTTCCGCGCTGACCTCGGTTGCATGAACGACATTGCCGAGGAGGTCTGCCGTATTTACGGATATGACAAGATCGAATCCTCCGCGATGAATGCCGAAACCACCTTGGGCGGCAGAACCGACAAGCAGCTTTTCGAGGTCAATACCGAAAAGGCTCTCGTTGGCATGGGACTGTCACAGATCCACACCTTCTCCTTCATCAGCCCCAAATTCTACGACCGCATCCGTATGCCCGCCGACAGCGCACTGCGCCGCTCGGTGGTGATCTCCAACCCCTTAGGCGAGGATACAAGCGTTATGCGCACCACGGCACTCCCCTCGATGATGGAGGTTCTGGCTCGAAACAACAACTTCAATAACGAAAACGTGTCGCTGTTTGAGATCGCAAAGATCTATCTGCCAAAAGAGAGCGCAAACGAGCTGCCCGACGAACAGACCGTCCTGACGCTTGGTGCTTACGGCAATACCGATTTTTACGCCATGAAGGGCGTCTGTGAAAACCTCTTGAAGCTTGCGGGCATCAAGGGCGCAACCTTCACCTCTTGCGCAGACAACGCATCCTACCATCCCGGAAGATGCGCAGTGATCCTCGCTGAGGACGGAACCAAGCTCGGCATTTTCGGTCAGGCACATCCGCTGATGGCTGAAAACTACGGCATGAACACGCCCGTTTACGTTGCCGAAATCGCATTTGACACCCTCTTTGCACTTGCCAACACCGAAAAGGCGTATAAGGCTCTGCCCAAGTACCCCGCAACCACCCGTGACTTCTCGTTCGTTTGCGACGAGGACATGGAGGTCGGCGCGATCGAGGGTGTGATGGCAAAGGCTGGCGGCAAACTGGTAGAAAATGTTGCTCTGTTTGACATTTACCGCGGTCCGCAGGTTGGTGAGAACAAGAAATCGGTCTCCCTTCGTGTTACCCTTCGTGCCGCTGACCGTACGCTGACGGTGGAGGAAGCCGACAAGGTATCGAAAAAGATCCTCAATGATTTGAAATTCAAAATGGGATTGGAGCTTCGCGGTTAACATGAGACAAATTGACGTAAATTTTTTCCCCGGATGGGTACGCAAATCCTTGACCTTTACCATTGACGACGGAAACATCCCGATGGACAGAAAATTTATGGAGTATGTCAAGCCGGCAGGGATTCGCGGAACGTTCAATCTTAAAACACCGCTTACAGCTATGCCGCTTGAAGATTACGTTACGTTTTACAAGGGCTATGAGATTGCAAACCATTGCAAATTTCATGCTTATGCGCTCACCGAAAAGACCAAACGCGAGATCAAAAACGAGCTGTTTGATCCCGAAACGGCGGATAAAGCCTACGCATATCTGACCGACGAGCCCGATCTCTACCGCATCCATACCTATGCATGGACCTATCTTGCAGGCACTCCCGAAAAGTATCTCGATTGCGTGGATCAATGCCAAAAGCAATTGGAGGAAATGTTCGGAAAAGGCAAGATCCGAGGCTTTGTGTGGCCCTGCGGAGAGCAGAAAAACGAAAAAACGTTTGATCTGTTAAAGCAATACGGCTTTCAATCGATCCGCAAAACCGGAACCACAACCGACAGCACGGGGTTTGCCCTGCCTGCCGACCGCACGGTTTGGAGCTACAATGCAAACTACACCAATCTTTGCCCTGTTGCAAAGCTGTATGACGAATACCCCGACGACGGCGAGCTGAAGTTCTTTGCGCTTGGCGTTCATTCCAAGGATTTTGAGACCTACGGAAAATGGGATGATCTCAAATTCTTCTGCGACCTGCTCGGCAACCGCCCCGAGGACTTTTGGTACGCCTCGGTTGGTGAGATCTTCGACTATGAGGATGCCGTCAAGGCGATTGAGATTACCGAGGAAAAGATCGTCAATCCCACCCCCATCGACCTTTTTATCAAGATCGACGGCAAACGCTATACCCTCGCGGCAAATTCCGAGATCGTATTTTAAAAAACCACCTGCCAAGCAAAAATCGCTTGGCAGGTGGTTTTTATTCACGGAATCCTCACCGTTTGGCTTGCTTTCCGTAGCTCGATCGGTTTGGGAGCCTTTTAATATACGCAAAGGTTTCTTTCTCGCCTTTTTCCGCCAGCATGACAAGCCAATCCTCCAAAAGGTCTGCCGTGTCGGCGTGCATCTTTTTGCGCGCGTTTCCGCGGCGGAAATAGGTAAGTGGGTGCTCGTCGGTGTAGTTTTTGCCTTGGTAGATCTTGCTTGCCGCCACACGGTCGCAAAACATCTCCTTGACAAAGCGCATGGGCATACGCACGGGCTCGTACATCTTGGTTTCGGTGTTAAGGTCATTCCAATACTCAAAATGGTGGCGGTTGCGCCCCTTGTGGTGCATCCATGCCAAAGAGTAGCCGTACAGCTCGCGCTCCATCTCGTTGGGGCTTCGCGTTCCCTGATAGTATTTCGCGCCGGGCAGGAATTCGGTGGGGCTG
>JAFTXB010000046.1 GCA_017461825.1 Clostridia bacterium | reverse complement strand
TGCGCAAAAAAGCGGAGCAATTGCCGTCAAAACACATAATATACGCGATTACAGCGAGGATAAGCACCGGCGCGTGGATGATACACCGTACGGCGGGGGAAAGGGCATGCTGATGATGGCACCGCCGATCTACAATTGCTACCGCGCGATTTTGGATGGACAGACCGACGAGGGCTTGACCGATCAGCGCCGCAGGGTGATCTACATGTCACCCACGGGCAAGGTGCTGACACAAAAAAGGGCATCGGAGCTGGCACGCGATTATGACAATCTGATCATTTTGTGCGGACATTACGAGGGTGTGGACCGACGGATCGTAGACGAGATCGTGGATGAGGAAATTTCCATTGGCGATTTTGTTCTCACGGGCGGAGAAATACCCGCGTGTATCCTTACCGACTGTGTGGCAAGACTTGTTGACGGTGTACTGTCGGATGCCGAATGCTACGAAAAGGAAAGCATTTCCTCGGGACTGTTGGAATATCCCCAATATACACGCCCTTATGAATTTCACGGCGTAAAGGTTCCCGATGTCCTGATCTCGGGGCATCACGCAAATATAGATCGCTGGCGCGAGGAGCAGGCTTTTGAAATGACCCAACGCTTGCGTCCCGATCTCTTGGACAAAAATTGAATGAAAGATCCTCTACATATTTTTTGCGAAATATGCGGAGGATCTTTTTTATGCGGATCAGACGAAAAAGTCAAATCATAGCTGCTCTTGCGCATGTGACAGGGGCTTTTCGGCGTGCGATTTCGAAAAGCGCGATCCTTGCGTGGCTGGGGGAGCGAAGTTTTGTTTTGGAACGGTACTATCGAAACGGACTGTTTTCCAAATTCAGCGATAGCGAACAAGACCGTGATACATGGCAATTTCGCTTGCGACAATTTTGTATGAGGAGCTTTGAAAAAAGCGCGGTATTACATTTTTTTCGATGGCTTGGAGCCTTTTTGCCGGAGACCTCGGTGGGGTCATACGGTTGCTTTGCCTTTTTATACGGTATTGTTTCCGCGGCGGTAAATCTTGCCTTTGGGGAGCGCTCCTTTCTTGTGCTTGGGGTTGCGGCTTTATCGGTCTTTTTATCGATCCCTATCATTCATTCGGGCAAATCCCTGGCTAACGTTTTGCAAAACAGTCTGTTTTTCGGTTGGCTGTTGTTTGGCTTGTGCGAGTTGTCCGCGGACAGATACGCAAGCCGACAAAAGGGGATCGATCGCACTTGGCAAGCCTTTCTTGCCGCCTTTTTGCTGGGAGCAGTCAGCCGTATTCTGACACCTGTTACAGTGTTTGGAATTGTGCTTGCCGCTTTGTTTGTGACCCTGCTATTTTGCGTTCCCGAAATCGGTATCTGCGCGCTTTTGCTGCTTTTGCCTTTTTTTCACTTTTTTTCGCATGCAACGGTCATTTTAATTACGGTTTCGCTACTGATCCATTTATCATGGTTTTGCCGTGTGCTTTGCGGCAGAAGGCAGATGCGCTTTGGGATGGTCGATTTTTTTGTTTTGCTGTTGGGAGCGCAATATTTGATAGGGGGAGCCGTCGGCTTTGGAGGGGTCAAGTCCATGCTTTTCGGTATGGTGGCTGCCGTGTTGCTGCTTTTGTGGTTTCCGTCGGTCAGCCTCTTTTTTTCAAAGCAGTGGCGAAAAAAAGCGATCACGGCTTTGTGTTTGTCAAGCTTTGTGACCTCGGTTGTCGGAATCATTGAGTATTGTCTCGGAAAAAGTGAGCTGAAGTGGGTAGACGTTACCCGATTTTCGGACATTGGCGGGAGAGTGACCTCTTTTTTTGCCAATCCGAATGTATTGGCTGTTTATCTGTTGCTTACAGTTCCTTTTTCATTGACCTTGTTTTTGGATGAAAACGCAAAGGTGTCGGTTCGCATGCTCGGTGTCGGTTCATTCCTTTCGGGACTTGCGTGCTTGGTTTTCACATGGTCACGCGGCGCGTGGCTCGGGATTTTGTTGGCAATGATCTTGTTTTTGCTCCTATACAGCAAGGAGTCTATGGCGTTGTCCTTTATCTTGACGCTTCCCGCGGGTGCATTGATGGGCTTTATTCCGCGTTCGATCCGCAACCGCTTTTCAAGTATTGGGATGTTAACGGAATCTTCCATTCGGTATCGGCTTTACACGTGGCGGGGCGTTTTGCGGATGCTTGCAGACCATCCTTTTGGAATTGGGGTGGGAAATCATGTCTTTTCTTCTGTTTACCCTCAATATGCCGTCAGCGGAACCGAAACGGTTCCGCATTCCCACAAACTGTTTCTTCGCATAACATGTGACCTCGGAGTTGCCGGTCTGCTCACTTTTTTGCTTTTTTTGCTGTGCTTGCTTTTTTGCTTGATCGGCAGATTGCGGAGGCTGAGGACGGGGGCTGATCGCTTGTTGACGCTTTCCTGCTTTTCGTCACTTGTCGGGGTGCTTGTTATGGGGCTTTTTGACGATATCTGGTATCACTTTGGATTGATGGCATTGTTTTTTATTGTGTGTTCGCTTTTGATGCATATTCAAGAAAACCATGAAGGGGGAAACGTTTGATGCAAATTGAAAAGCATGAGGAAGGCACATGGCGTCCCGTGTGGATCGATTGGATCTTGTTGCTGGCATTTGCCGCAATTCTTTTTATGGGGGTGCGGTATCTCTTAGAGCGAAAGCAGAGTGCGCTTCCCGATATTTCGGTGGAATATGTGATCTGTCTTTCGGAGCAAAAGCAGTCTTATGCCGAGGAAAACGGGGGATGGGCGGCAATGCTCCCTGCGGGCATCACGGTCAGCAACGCAAACGGAACTGCCAATATGGGACGCGTTTCTTCGGTAACGGTGCGTCCGCATTTAACGGCGACCGTAAAAAACAAAGAGGTTGGTGTCATTGAACGGCAAGGCTATGTGGATCTGTATATTACGGTTCACGGTATGGCGGTAAGGCTTGCGGGCGAGGGCTTACGAATAAGTGATATTCGGATCGCGGCAGGGGAGAAGGGGGATTTTTTGATCGGATCTTTTTTTGCCGGTAACGCTGTTGTTGTATCCGTAAAGGAGGGGAGAGCATGAAAGATATGCAAAAAAACGCGAGGCATCACAGGGGAAGTGTGCTTGATCTGTTGCTGATCCTTTTGATCGTTTTGTCGGTGCTGGGGATCTTTTGGCGCGAGCATCGGGCGGAGCGAGCAAAAGACCAACAGCAGTCGGTTGCGTATACCCTTTACGCACAGACACCGCCTATGGATGCAATGACTTTTGAGTGTATCCGTGTGGGAGATATCCTGTACACGTCAGCGGGAGAGCGTTTTGGGGAGATCACGGCGTTGGAGCGCATCCCCTCCAAGATATCGTTGCTTTCGGGCGGAGTTTACTGTGAGGGCGAATGGGATGAAACTCTGCGGTGTGAGGCAAGGATGGAGATCACGGTGCAGGCGGTTCCTACCGAGCGCGGGATTTTGGTTGCGGGGTACAGAAATACCGTGGGCGGAGTATTGCCGAGCTTGTATTCCGATTATGCGGTTTTGAGGCTCACTTTGTACAAAATGAATGCACTTGACTATGGATAAGCCTTTTTTCTACAATCTTTGACCCGTTTTTGTATCTATTTTGCACGAAAAGTTTTATCGGGAGAGGGTGAAAAACAATAGATTGTCTATTGATTTTCGAGCGTTTTTTTGATATACTATTATATGTATAAAAGTATAGTGATAAATGTTCCTTGTGATTGAGGAAGATTTAGACAAAGATTTTGAAATGGGAGCGTTTTTTATGATTTCACGTGATATCGTCATTTCCAATACGAGCGGACTGCATGCAAGACCCGCGACCTTCTTTATTCAGAAGGCAAATTCCTACCGTTCCTCTATTTGGATCGAAAAGGATGACCGCAAGGTAAATGCAAAGAGCCTTCTCGGTGTACTTTCTCTCGGAATTGCCAAGGGAATGACTGTGACCTTGATTGCAGACGGTCAAGACGAAAATGCCGCTCTTTCCGGATTGGTAGAGCTGATTGACAGCGGTTTTTCCGAAATTTGAGAAAGCAGATTTATAACGTGTAAAAAAGCGGTGTGCGTCGGCGAGCTGACAGGTTCTCGGTAGCACACCCTTCTTTTTCACTTACAAAGAAAGGAACTGTGTGGGGTATGCCGCAAAGTGAGGAGTGCAGGCGCAAGCTGCTGGAAAAAGCCAATACCTTGCCGATTTGTCCGGGTGTTTATTTGATGCACGATCGCGGCGGTCGGGTAATTTATGTCGGAAAATCCCGCAAGTTGAAAAATCGCGTCTCACAGTATTTTCAAAACAGCGAAAAAAATATCAAAACGGCGCGCATGGTCTCGCAGGTGGCGGATTTTGATTACTATCTGTGTGACAATGAGATGGAGGCGCTTTCGCTTGAAAACGCATTGATCAAGCAATATACGCCCAAATATAACATTCGTCTCAAGGATGCAAAATCCTATCCGTATATCAAAATGACGGCAGGCGAGTATCCTCGTTTGCTTTTCACGCGTAGGCGCGATAATGACAAGGCAAAGTATTTTGGCCCATATTCGGGCTCGGGAAAGGCATATGCGTTGATCGAGCTGTTGCGCCGTACTCTGCGGCTGCCGAATTGCTCACGTGTTTTTCCGCGGGATATCGGAAAGGAGCGCCCCTGCATTTATTATCAGATGGGGCGTTGCTGCGGGGTTTGTACGGGAAATGTTTCTTCGGAGGAGTTTCAACAAACAATGAAATACGCCGCCGATATCTTGAGCGGCAGGAGTGGAGAGGTGCGGCAGGCACTGGAGCGGCAGATGTACAGCTTTGCCGAGGAAGAGCGTTTTGAGGCCGCGGCACGCTGCCGAGATACCCTTGTAGCATTGGGTGCCATCGGAGAAAAGCAAAAGGTGGTGGCATCTCCCGATGCGGAGCAGGATGTGGTTGCGTTGTATTCCGACGATTTTTGCTCCTGCGTTTCGGTTTTTTATATCCGTGGCGGTATTTTGCAGGATAAAGCCGATTTTTTATTCGGTGCCGAGAGCATTTTGGAGCCTGAGGATATGACCGCATTTTTATGCGAGCACTACAATACCAGAGAATATATTCCGTCTAAGATCCTACTGGCGTTTGATATGGAGGCAGAGGACGTTGAGATGCTGTCGCAATATCTGACGGACAGGGCAGGGTGTAAGATCCAGGTTCGTGTGCCTGAGCGCGGTGTGTTGCATTCCCTTTGCGAAATGGTACAAAAAAACGCCGCCGATCAGGCAAAGCTGTATAAGATCAATACCGAAAAAAATGAGGGAACGTTGGCACACCTTTCCGAGCTGTTGTGCTTGGAGCGTTATCCCGAGCGCATTGAAGCCTACGATATCTCAAACCTCGGAGCCGAGCATCTCACTGCGGGGATGGTCGTTTGTCGGGACGGCAAATTTGCAAAATCCGATTACCGAACCTTCCGTATCCGTTCGGTACATGGAACGACCGATGACTATGCTTCGATGCGCGAGGCGCTGTCAAGGCGGTTGGAGCATTTAACCGACAGAGAGGGCTCGTTTGCGGAGCTCCCCGATCTGATCCTGCTTGACGGCGGTCGCGGACATGTTTCGGTGATCCGCGAGCTTTTGGCGGAGCGTGAACTGGATATTCCGGTGTTTGGTATGGTAAAAGACGATTATCATAAAACGCGCGCGCTGTGTACCGACTCGGAGGAGATCAGCATTGCAAGGGAACAGGATGTGTATTCCTTGATCTACCGCATCCAAGAGGAGGTTCACCGCTACACGGTCAGCCGTATGGATAACGCCAAACGAAAGACCCTTCGCACATCGGTGCTGACGCGTATTCCGGGTATCGGAGAGGCAAAGGCAAAAAAACTGCTTTCAGCCTTTGGCGGTATGGGGGCGTTGCGTTTGGCTGCCGTTGAAGAGATCGCAAAGGTGTCGGGAATCTCGCAAAAGGATGCTGAGGCTGTTTGGGCAGATCTACACCGTGAAAAAGAAAAAACAAAATCGAAAGGGAAAACGACGCTATGATGCGAATTATTACAGGCAAGGCACGCGGAGTGCGGCTTGCAACGTTGGAGGGAGATCGGACCCGTCCCACCTCGGAGCGTGCCAAGGAGGCTGTTTTTTCCATGCTGCAATTTGAGCTGGAAGGAAAAAATGTGCTTGACCTCTTTGCCGGCTCCGGACAAATGGGGCTTGAGGCAGTGAGCAGAGGTGCCGCTCACGCAGTACTTTGCGACGCTTCACGTGCCGCTGCGGATATCATTCGCGCAAATGCTTTGAAAACACGGTTGATGCCCTTGTGTGATATCCTTTGTTCGGATTTTTGCACATCGTTGCAGAATATGCGCCGCAGACAGTCCTTTGATCTGGTGTTTCTCGATCCGCCGTATGCATTGGGGCTTTTGCCGCAGGCGCTTGAACTGCTGTTGCGTTACCGTTTGCTTCATGCGGGAGCAAAGATCGTTTGTGAGAGTGCAGCCCCGGAGGATGTGTTTGCGGGGAATGACGCATTGGCGGAGCATTTTGATATTTTGCGTTCGGCACGGTATGGCGTGGCGCATATTACCGTGTTAGTGTATCAAGGACAGGAGGCGAATGAAGAATGAGCTTGGTGATTGTTCCCGGGAGCTTTGACCCAATGACGATGGGACACCGCGACTTGGTAGAAAAGGCATTGAAGCGACACGATGAGGTTGTGGTTGCCGTGATGATCAATGCTTCCAAGCGGTATCTGTTTGATATGCAGACACGTTTGGAGATTGCAAAGCTGACGGTTGCGGATCTTCCCAATGTACGTGTGGTTGCCGAAAAAGGACTGTTGATCGATTTGTTTGACCGCTTGGGTGCTTCGGCTGTGTGCAAGGGGTGGAGAAATGAAAAGGATTATGATTATGAGATCCGCATGGCGGATTGGAACCGAGAGCATAATCCGCGCTTTCGCACAGAGTTGATCCGTTCACGCGGGGAATTTGCCGATCTTTCATCAACCGAGGTGCGTGCGGCTTTGGCAGAGGGAAGAGCGCCTGAGGGCTTGGTGCATCCCAATGCCTTGCCGCTGATCTTGACAAAATTGAAGGGAGAATAATCATGAATTTACCGAATATCAAAAAAACATCGCTCATCACCATTTTGCTGATCGGCGTTTTGGGAATCCTTTTGGGCGTGTTGTTGCTTGCCATCGATCCCGCTTTTCTTTTGAAGATCCTTTTTGTGGTGATGGGGATCATTACAGTGCTTTCCGCAGTTCCGGGGCTTCTTGTTGGAATTTCGAGCGTCGATACCGCGGCAGGGCGTGTTTCCTTGATCGTTTCGCTGATCTCGATCGTGATCGGCTTTTTGATGATCTTTTGGCATTCCAGCATACTGATGATCGTTTTGGGAATCTATTTGTTGGTATTTCCGCTTATCGAGATCCTTCTTTCAAAAGATAAAGCGGTTCGTTTGAAAAGTGAATTGCCGAAAATGATCGTAGGTCTTGTGCTGATTCTTGTCGGACCCGCAAAAGCATTGGACGTTATGCTTGATATTGCGGGATGGGGCGTTATCGTTCTTTCTGTTGTTTACGTAGTGCTTTCGCTTTTTGCGGGAGTTCGTAATCAGAACAAGAAAGAGGCAACCACGGGAAACCGCATTTTTGTGGATACAACGGGCGACGGAAAGGTTGATACTGTTTATGTGGATACGACGGGGGACGGCAAGCCCGACACCGCAAAGCGCTACCGTGACAGCAAATGAACCGATATAAAAAGCTATTTTCCGATACGGTCATACTGGGGCTTGGGACTTTTGGGTCAAAGCTGCTGGTGTTTTTGCTCATGCCGTTGTACACGGCATGGCTGTCTACGTCGGAATACGGTATTGCAGAGCTGATCACAAGCACAGCCAATTTGCTGATCCCGTTGGCGTGTGTGGGCATCAGCAACGGTATTTTCCGCTTTGCGGCAGAGCGTGAGTCCGATCAAAAGGCGGTGTTTTCAACAAGCCTTGCACTGCTGGCGATCGGAACGGGCATTTTTCTGCTCCTTTCTCCGTTGCTTTTGCTGATCGACTATTTTACCGCTTACGTTTGGTTGATCGTTTTATATGTACTGTCGGCAAATTTGCAGGCTGTTTGCGCGCAATACGTCCGCGCTATCGACCGTCCGAGGCTGTTTGCCGTGCAGGGAATCCTCAACACCGCGCTGACCATCCTGTTCAATGTCCTGTTCCTTGCGGCGTTTGACATGGGTGTCATGGGATACGTGCTTTCGGTTATTGTCGGAAATCTCATCACAACCGTGTTTCTGGTCGTATGCGCCAAGCTGTGGCGTGTTTTTCGCCTGTCTTCGATCAGCAGACGCATGATGAAGGAGCTGATGTGGTTCAGCTTGCCAATGATCCCCACAACCGTTTGTTGGCTGATCACCGACCTCTCCGACCGCTACATGGTCACGTATTTTTGCGGTGAGGCAGTGAACGGTGTTTACTCGGCGGCGTACAAGATCCCAACCATCGTCACGCTGGTATCAAGCATTTTTATGCAGGCGTGGCAGTTTTCCGCCGTGGCATCCTCGTCGGACGAAGAAGGCTGCAAAAGCTTTTACAGCGAGGTGTTTCGGGGATTTTTGTCGCTGATCTTCATCGGTGCGGCGGGGCTGATCCTGCTCTCGCGTGTGCTGACCTCGCTCTTGCTCAACAGCGCGTATTTTGAGGCGTGGCAGTATATGCCAACCCTCCTTTGCGCGGCAGCGTTTGAGGCGATCGTCTCCTTCCTTGCAACCGTTTATATGGTGCGCAAAAAGAGTATGCACTCGTTTCTCACCGCCATGATCGGCACCGTTGCAAACGTGGCACTCAACTTGCTTTTGATTCCCGTATACGGGGCATTGGGGGCGGCGATCGCAACGATGGCGGCGTATGCGCTGGTTTTGATCGCGCGCCTGATCGATGCACCGCGCATGATCCGTTTTCGGCTCTATTTGCCGCGCCTTTGCGTCAATGCGGTGTTGCTCCTTGCAGCCGCCGCTGTCATGACACTTGATCCGCCCGGGCGGCTTTTGTGGGCGCTCCTGCTCACGCTGGCGATCACGGCAATCAACGCCCCCGCGCTTTTGTCGGCACTCAAACGGCTGGTGGCGAGACGAAAATAATATTAATCTTAAAATTTTTTTGTCAGAAAACTTTTAAAAAAGTTTTCCGACACCTTTCAAAACTTTCCAAAAAGGTTGTTTGACCCCAAGTGGAGTTTCGAATAAAGTTCTATAGTTTAATCAGAGATTATTATAAAATGCCCCCGAGAGACTCCGACGTTTTGTCGAGCCTATCGGGGGGAATCTTTATACCAATTCACGAATTGCATCAGCAAGGATCTCCCGCTCGGAGAAGGGGATCTTCTCGTTGCCGATCAGCTGGTAATTTTCATGACCTTTTCCCGCGAGCACCAAAATGTCGCCCGCTTGGGTGAGATCAACGGCGGTTCGAATGGCACTCTCTCGATCAGGGATAGCGAGATAGGGCGTTTGCGTGCTCTCAAATGCCTTTGCAATATCTGCAATAATCGCATCGGGCTCCTCGTTTGCGGGGTTGTCCGACGTGAGGATGCAGAGATCGCAAAGCTCTTCCGCAACCGCGCCAAGCTCATGCCGACGCTGTTTGGTGCGTTCGCCAACCGATCCGAACAGGGCGATCAATCGGTTTGGCTGATATTCACGCAAGGTTGTAAGCAATTGCCGCAGGCTGACACCGTTGTGCGCATAATCGATAACGGCAGAAGCCCCGTTTGGCAGGGGAATGATTTCCGAGCGTCCCGCAACACGCGCGTTGGTAAGTGCATGGATCGCCTGCTTTGTAGAAATGCCAAAGCAGGTCTTGGCGGCGGCAATTGCCAAAAGCGCATTTTCGGCATTCATCAGCCCCGTCAAGGGGATTTTTGCGTGTAGGGTATCCTCGTTATCCGAGACGGAAAACGACACTCCCAGCGTGTTTTTGTCGCGAAACAGCGCGATATCGCTTGCAAAAAGATCAGCATGTTTTTGTGTCGACACCGAAACCCGAGCTTCGGCAGACGTTTCTGCAAGCATTTCGGCAGACGAGGGATCATCGGCATTATAGATCGCGTTTTTTGCGCCAAAATCGGTGAAAAGACGGTGCTTGCAGGCTTTATAGTTTTCAAAATCGGGATGTTCGTTCTGCCCGATATGATCGGGGGCAAGGTTGGTGAACAAAACGGTTTCAAAATGCATGCCTGCTACGCGGTGGCGTAAAAGTGCCTGCGAGGATACCTCGATCACAGCGGTGCGGATATTTGCGTCAAGCATTTCGCAAAGTGTTTTTTGAAGGGTGACAGCGTCGGGAGTTGTGTTTGTCAGGCTTCGCTCAATGCTTGCAAAGCGCACACCGTTGGTTCCGATATAACCGCAGGGGCTGCCGGCGGCATTCAAAATATGTGACAGCAAAAGTGCGGTGGTAGTCTTTCCCTTTGTACCCGTAATGCCGATCACATGCATTTGTTCGGATGGGGATCCATAAAAACGGCAGGCAAGCGATCCCAGCGTTTCTTTGGTATCGGGACAGCGGATGACACAGGCATCATCCGACAATTTGAGATTCTTTTCCGCGATAAATATGCGGCATCCGTTTTGATAAGCCAAATGGGCAAACTCATGCCCATCATGCCGCGCGCCACGAATACAGATAAAAACCGAATTTTGATCGGCGCGCGAGGCGTTTTCGGTCAATTGTTTTATCTCAATGTTGGGAACGTGGCATTCCGTATAGCCGCGCAGAAGCTCGGGGGCTCTCATATGCGAACCTCCGAAAGTTCGTCAAACTCTTTTCCAAAACCGATCGGTGTCTTATGGCAGGAAATGATCGTTCGATATGCCAAAACCTCCAGGGAATCGACAAATACAGCTTCGTCAAGTCCCTGCTTTTTCAGCAGAGAGAGCTCGGTACAGCCCAAAACGAG
Organism: Clostridia bacterium; assembly: GCA_017461825.1. Classification (GTDB taxonomy): domain Bacteria; phylum Bacillota; class Clostridia; order Oscillospirales; family CAG-272; genus UMGS1865. The sequence goes on along the minus strand of JAFTXB010000046.1, from coordinate 1,293 downwards.
CTTTTCACATCCGCGAGCGCGCATGGAATCGGCAACGCGAAGAAAGCTCTCTTTGTCGATCGGCTTGTTTTGTTTGATCTGACCGTAGATCAGATTTGAGATAACCGCTTGTTCATCGGCGTTGGGAACCTCGCATTGTATGCCGAGCGGCTCACACACGCGGTGATAGGCACCCGAAGAGACGGTTCCCTCGGTTGCGAGAAGTCCAAATTTGCTGACCTTTAAGCGGTGAAGATGCGCTACAGTTTCATGGATAATATTGAGGATCGGGACACTGCCGCCCTTTTGCAACCCGTCGTAAAAATAATGTGCGGTATTGCAGGGGATAACGATGAGATCCGCCCCCGCGCGGCATAAGCGTTCGGTTTCCTCGAGCATGACGGGAAGGGGATCACGGTCGCTTTTTCCGAGAATAAAAGCGGTGCGGTCGGGCGTTGAGGCGCGGCTTGAGATGATCATATCGATATGGTCGGCATCGCATGCCGCTTTGGTGTGGCCGATCAACAGCTCACAAAAATAAACGGTTGACATCGGCCCCAAGCCGCCAAGTACTCCAAGAAGCTTTTTACAGTTGCCCATGTCTTTCCTCCTTGATGGGATCGGGGTCCTCTCCAAACCAAACCCGTTCCATCTCGGGCTTGTCGGCAATTACAAAGCAACGCTCCAGCCTGTCCCGATTCTGCCATATCATGTTGGCATAGCGCTCGGTGCAGGGGATGAGGTAGAGGATCACCTCAGCGTTTCCAAGCTGTTCTGCATAGTCGATCAATGCCCGTAGCATCAGACGTTCGTTTGCCGCGGAGTGTCGGATGACATGAAATTTCATGCACAGGCTCAACCGCATGGGCAGAGGGATCTTATCGCAAAAAACATGGGAGATCACGCCATATTTGCGGTACATTCGGTGGGCGGTTTCGTTTGCCTCAGCCGACATTCCCAAAATAACGGGAACCAATTCACCCGAAAGCACATCTGTCATGATAAAATCCATGGCGCATCTCCTTTCCGTTTGATTGCATTTACAATGCTACTTTATATTATAACATGGAAAGTCGGGAAAGAAAAGATAAAAAACAAAATTGTTACATCTTTTTTTCAAAAAGTATTGCTTTTTCTTCATTTTTTGATTATAATATAAAAAGATTGCGAAAAAGGATTCGACAGAAGATGAAAAAAGAAAAAATTTACCGCGTATTCTCGCACCTGCCAGAGCTCACCACCGAACGCTTGACCTTGCGGCGGATGATGGTGCTGGATACCTACGATATGTACGAATATGCCTGCCGTCCCGAT
>JAFTXB010000045.1 GCA_017461825.1 Clostridia bacterium | reverse complement strand
TTTTCTCCGACTGTAACGGTATAGGTTGAATCTTCGCTCAATATTTCTCCCGATGCAGTTTGCCAATATGCAAAGCATGCCGCATCGTTCTCGTTTGCCACAAGCTCGATTTCAGAACCGATTTCATACAGTTGATCATCACTGGGGGTTGTAATGTTTCCATTTATAACCTCGACTGTAACCTTTTGTACGGCTGGTGGCTCGGGTTCGATTGCCTCATAAACTGCAGTATAAACTTCATTGGTATTTCCAACTGTCACGTTCAAGCAGACCTCTTCTCCAACTGTTTCTCCGACAGAATTCTCCCAATGGCTAAATGGAACACTCTCCCCATTTTCTGCATTTGCAATGAAAGCAACTTGTTCTCCTGTTAAATAGAGCCCGTTGCAAGAAAGATCTGATGCAATACAGCCATCTACAACCGAAAGTTGATAAAAACTTGAATTGGCAAGTCGATCGGTGTTGTAGTCAAACAACAGTTGAGCCTTGGCACCATATTCTAAAAGAGCTGTCAATGTCGATTTCAGTTTTTCATCATCGGTCGCTTCATCTGTTTTTCCAAGCTTGTTATAGGCATATTGCAAAATACTGTATTTTTCTGTATTGCTATAATACGGATTACCGCCCACAACAGCATATGCTCTGACGTAAATGTTGTCAGTCATCTGCTTTGCGGCAAGTCCGTCATATGTAAATACCGTACATAATACCCCATCAACTGTATCTTCATCACTCGGATCTAAAATGTAATTTTGTGTACCGTAAAGATATCCATCTGTACGAGGCTCATTCCACACCAACAGCTTGACATCGGCCCCCTTAGCAGGTTCAGTCGGAACGGCAAATGAGATACCGGTCGTCGCTTCAAGCTCCAACGCTTTCGCACAGATCTCCAATGTCGGTTCACCCTCTGTTGCAAATACTCCAATACCTGCAAACATAAAAATTAAAGTAAATAATCCGAGTATCAAAAAGCAATGTTTTTTCATCGTTTCTATGCCTCATCCATCCCATTCGGTGCGATTGACATCAGAATTGGATACCGTTAAAATATCCTTTCCGTCAAAAATAATGCACTCTACGATCGGTGTCCCATACAACTGCCTTTCTTTCATTGCAATGCTCCTTATTTTATATCAATATCCAAAAGTGATTGAACAGTTACATCTGCGCAAAAATCGGAATACCTGCCGTCTACATCCCATAAACAACCAACCATTCCCGCATTCATTCCTGCTTGTGCATCAATGGGACGGTCACCGATCATCATACAGGACAACGGCTCCATACCAAACTTATTCAAGAAGAACAAAAGCGCATCCGGTTTTGGTTTGCTGGGAAAGCCGTACGAACTATCCAAAATAAAATCAAAATAGTGCAATAAGCCCATGTTTTCCAGCATAACTTTTACAATATCACCGCTGTGAGTGTAAATGTAACTTTTCTTTCCTTTTGCTGAAATTCGTTTCAAAAGTTCTTTTGCTTCAGGAAATGCCTGAAAATCAAGCGCATGATTCGCCTGATGCTTGTAAAACTCATCGAGAAAAAGATTCCATTCACACACCTTGTCCCAACCAAGAAAATCAAAGCCACTTTTCAGGGTGATCTTCAGCATCCTGTCAAGCTCTGAATCTGAAGCATGAAACGGTAGCTTTCTTTTTTGCGCGATTTCATGAAATATCTGTATAAAAATCGGATATGAATCCGAAATTGTTCCGTCAAAGTCAAAAATAAAATGATCAATCATGGTTATTTTTCCCTTTTTTTGAGGGTTCTCGGTCGGATTCCGGATATACTTGATCAAACAGGGCTGTAAACTTAATATCGTGAACCCCCAGCTGATACGCTATACCACAAGTCACAATAGCAGGGATTGGTAGCAAAAAGTACACAAACCAGTAAGAATTCAGTGCAGCCCCCCAAACATGATTAGCGAGCAATCCGGTGTACATTCCTTCTATAAATACGGCAATGCTTGCACATACACCTCCGATATTGCTAAGTGCAGCTACGTCAAAAAGTGATGCCAACATAATGAAGATCGCCAAGATAAAATTGATCGAGTTTGCGCACAAAGAAATCAATACACCTGTAAACGGATTGCGTTTTTTTCTTCCGGTTTCAACCGAAACCTTATCTCGAAATCCGATTTCCCATGTCATTACATAAAGGAGAAAGAGATAAAACAGAATCGCAAACACGCTGGTAACATTTCTCAGCGTAGTGTTTTCAGCCTGCCCCGCAGCAAGAACAAGAATAAAGCCGAACAAAGCGATGGCAAACTGATTCAAAAACATTTTTACCATGTTGTACGAATGTGTCGAAAAAAATTGTTTCATGAAAAGACCTCTCATTTTTTGATTTATACTATATGAGTAATATTATAATGGACTTAAAGAAAAAAAGCAATCTAACAGAACAAAAATTTACAATTTATCAACTAAAAAATCAATATATGTAGTATAATAAAGGTATCATATTGCGGAGGTAACAAATGAACACTCTGATTTCAATAAATGAATTTTCTCAATTGATTCAAGAATTTGCTGCTTATAAGTCCTCTATTCAGGGGTGCTCACAAAAAACCGTACAGGAATACCTGCTTGATCTGCGGACATTTTTCCGCTACCTTTTGGCACGTGAGATGGATATTGATATGGAATCAGATGCATTTCAAGAAATAGATATCAGTTCGGTCGGGTTGGATCGTCTTGCGAAAATTCGACCGGAGGATCTTTACGACTTTCTTTATTATACCAACCAAACAAGAAAAAACCAATGGTCAGCGCGTTCGAGAAAGCTTTCTGCCATCCGTGCACTGTATCGCTATCTTGTTAATAAAAGACATTATTTGGAATATAATCCTACCAGTGACATTGACTCGCCTAAGCCTCAAAAAACGCTCCCAAAGGTGCTCACTTTTGACGAATCGATTGCCCTATTAAAAGCCGTAGAACAGGATCAAGAATCAAAATATCGAGTAAGAGATTATGCCATTCTAACCCTTTTTCTTAATTGCGGAATGCGTGTATCAGAGCTTGTTGGAATCAACCTCGCGGATATCGATTCGCAGCTGCTTTCCTTGCGTGTTAAAGGAAAAGGCAATAAGGAGCGAATCGTTTATCTCAACGAGGCATGCAGAGCCGCCCTTGCCGAATATCTCCTTGAGCGTCAAAGCTCTGTTTATGCGGATGTTGCCGATAGAGCCGTTTTTCTCAGCCGTTTAAATCAACGCATGAGCGTCAAAACTGTCCAGGCAATGGTCTATAAATATCTCAAAATTGCCGGACTTGAATCAAAGCATTACTCGGTACATAAACTACGGCATACAGCTGCCACACTAATGTATCAGTCAGGAAATGTCGATGTCCGCGTTCTCAAAGAGATTCTTGGTCATGAACAACTCAACACTACACAAATTTATACCCATGTCAGCAACAGTGATATGGAAACCGCTATGAATTTTAATCCCTTAGCTAACCAAAAGCGCAAAAAATAAATGATTTTTCGGGTTTGAAATTCATATTCTCCTTTTTTCAAAATAAAAAAACTCCGCTATCAACACAACGCAATTCACAGGTTTAGTGTGATTTGGCATGTGCAATAGCGGAGTTTTTGTTTAAATTAAGCTTTGCCTACGGAACCAAAGAGCTCCATCTTTTCCTTAACGGTTGCCTTAATTGCCTCTACACCGGGAGCGAGAAGCTTTCTGGGGTCAAATCCTTTTCCCTGCAAATCCTTACCCGCCTCAACATATGCACGGGTAGCAGCGGCAAAAGCAAGCTGGCACTCAGTATTTACATTGATCTTGGATACACCAAGGCTGATTGCCTTTTTGATCATATCCTCGGGAATACCTGTTCCGCCGTGAAGCACGAGAGGCATTTTACCAACTTTTTCGGAAACAGCCGCAAGTGTATCAAAGGACAATCCTGCCCAGTTTTCGGGGTACTTACCGTGAATGTTACCAATGCCGGCAGCCAGCATCGTTACACCGAGATCTGCAATCATCTTGCACTCATTGGGATCGGCACATTCACCCATTCCAATAACACCGTCTTCCTCACCGCCGATAGAACCAACCTCAGCTTCGAGAGAAAGCCCCTTTTCTTCACATACCTTTACAAGCTCCTGCGTCTTTGCTACATTTTCCTCGATCGGGTAATGGGAGCCATCAAACATGATGGAAGAAAAACCTGCCTCAATGCACTTGTAGCACCCCTCGTAAGAGCCGTGGTCGAGATGCAGAGCTACGGGAACGGTGATCTTAAGCTCATCGATCATTGCCTTTACCATGTCGGCAACGGTTTTAAAACCGCACATATACTTACCTGCACCCTCGGAAACACCGAGAATCACGGGAGACTTCATCTCCTCAGCTGTTAGGAGCACTGCCTTTGTCCATTCCAAATTGTTGATATTGAATTGACCTACAGCGTAGTGACCTTCTTTTGCTTTTGTAAGCATTTCTTTTGCAGAAACTAACATTTTTTATCCTCCTATGCGTTTATACACATTATGATAACATTATATACCAAAACAGCCAAAAAATCAAGTCTTTTTTGAATAAGAAATAAAGATTCATAAAAAATTCATGAACTGATGCAATTTGAGCATAATAAAAACAGATTTGTAAAGGCAGGTTATCTAAATGCAAGCTCAACAAGCTCTTTCACAACATCAAAAAATGACCGAAAAAAGTATTCCCTCTTTGATGTTTCATCTTGGACTTCCTTCCGCTGTAGCAATGATCGTAACGGCACTTTACAGCCTTGCCGATGCACTTTATGTATCCGCCTTGGGCACGGAATCAGGTGCTGCTGTTGGTATCAGCTTTGCCATTCAAGCAACGATTCAAGCAATTTCCTATACACTTGGTGTTGGAGGCGGAAGCCTGCTTTCGAGAAAGCTTGGCGAAAAAGACCGAGACAGCGCCTCGAGGGTTGCGCAACTGTCTTTTATTCTTTCGATCTTTGCAGGTATCGCAATTATGTGTATTGGACTTGCCTGGGGGGACGGTTTGATCCTCGCACTGGGGGCAACCGAAACCATCTTAAAACCGGCTCTGGTCTATTCGCGATATTTGCTCCTATCGGCGCCGTTTATGTGCGGTTCATTTGTTTGCAGTCAGCTACTCCGTGCAGAGGGAAAAGCTGTTTATTCAATGATAGGGCTGCTGTGCGGTAGCTTATTAAACATTGTCCTTGATCCGATATTGATCTACCGTTTCAATTATGGTATTGCAGGTGCTTCTCTTTCAACCTTGATCAGTCAAGTTGTTTGCTTTGCAACTTTGTTATCCGCTTATGTTTTTAAAAAAAGCCAAATACAGTTATTCTCGGGCTTTTCTTTTGCCGAATTCCGCAAAGCCGGTAAAATTCTTGTTGCAGGTTTGCCTTCCGCGGGAAGGCAGGGCTTGTCGGCTCTGGCTACCATCCTTTTGAATCATGCAACGGCATCATGGGGAGATGCGGCAATTGCAGCCATGTCTGCCGTCAACCGTTTGTTTTTGCTTGCATTCGCTTTTTGCTTGGGAATAGGCCAAGGAATGATGCCGATCACGGGTTACAACTTCGGATTTGGACGGTATGAAAGAGTAAAAAAAACATTTTTAATCGCTTGGTTATTTTCTTCTCTTTTAATGCTTCTATTATCAATCCCCTTTTTAGCCTTTCCCGCTTTTTTTATAAAACTGTTTCGGGATGATCCTGCCGTTATAGCAATTGGAACACCTGCTTTGCGTGCCGTTGGAACCGTTTTAACTTTGCACGGAACGATCACCTGTACCAATATGCTATTACAATCGATCGGTAAACAGTTTGGTGCCACCGTATTGGCTTGCGCACGTCAAGGTTTCTTTTTTTTACCCTTATTATTCTTGTTGACTAATCAATTCGGTATTCAAAGTTTAATTTACGTTCAGCCAATATCCGATGCTTTGACCTTTCTCTTTTCGCTTCCCTTCATATATCACATCCTTCGTTTTCTAAAAGGAAAAACGCCGCATTGATACGGCGTTTTTTAGGGTCAGTTTATGACCATCTTTTCAAATCTTGTTTTTTCGGATGTTGTATAACGCAGGTCATTACCATACAAAACAGTCAAAGCACCGGAAGGATAACGGGAAACGGTTGCTTCATATGCGTAAGAAAGCTCGCGCGCGGATGGATAATTTGAGGTCATAAATCCTCCGCGTAACAATCCAATCGGCAATCGAGCACTAAACTCGATCATTGCATCAATCGACTTTAACTCCCGTGAGAAAAACAATATTTTGGGCAAACCAACACTGTTGTATATATGCTCCAAAAGCAATATGACACGTTTGGGATTATCAGTTTTTATTTCGGTGTATAAAATCAATCCTTTTTGACGGCACTTGAGACACAAATACCGCAAAGCTTGTGTCAAAAGGATCGCTATATTCTCAAAGCGTTTTTTGGTAGTACCCAGCGATTGTTCAACATGATAAAGCGATGGGATATCGCTAAGCAATGCATCGGAAAGTGTAAAATATACTCCCTGACCGCCCTTTAAAATGCATTGTTCGATCAGATCGTTCATTTCTGTTTCCCATTGTGCCCAATTACTTGCATTTGTCTGTGCCAGTGTTTGTCCGTATAAAACGGGCTCTATGCCATTAGGAAACGCATTCATTTTGACAAACCGGTCCCGATCAACCAAAACACGGTTAATTGAATCCGGATTGATCAAATTGATAATATCCCAACCGCTCAAAGGTGTGGCAATCAGCTTGTCTGCAACCGTACGCCAGATCACGTTACAATTCTGTGTAGAACAAGGCAAAGCAATATCAAAACAAGATTTTAAAAGAGATGCAATTCTTATAACTATAGGATGTCCGCAAAGATCGGGAACCGCTTTACAATAAGCGTTGAAGCGATCATAATCGGATGCCCCTTCCCTAATTAAATGCTCATCAACACCGCACAACCGCAAAAGTGCGCAAAGATCATGATCAAAAACCAATTCTGAAATATTGGAAATGGTGAGGCAGTCAAAAAACACACTCGGCACACGCCCTAAACAAATGGACTGAGCACTTTCGATGTACATTTCGATCACCTCACCTAATAAAATATTATATTTCTTTCAGCAACTGCTCCAGCAGTTGAACCTTTTCCGAGGCAAAATTATAAGCCCCTTTATAATCTTCCGTTTCTCTGCAACAGATCTCCAATTCACTCAAGACGGTGAACAACTCAATTTCGTTTAAAGGATCTTCTGAAGCAAGCATTTCTAAAAGCTCGCCTCTCGCTTCTGCATAATGATGTGAATCCATCATTATACGTATGCGAATATGTGTCGCAAAAAAGCTTTTGGGATCAAATCGCCCCAGTGCCTCTGCCGCATAATGATGATCTTGATTGTCAAGTGACTCCAAAACATCAACATAATCGGAAAAAGGAGAATGATATCGAACACCTAACTCTCTTTCCTCATCCAGAAAATCGGAATACAACGTTGGCGATATTCGTTGCATATAACGAAAAAACACGGCTGCACAAGCATCAACGTGCTCTGCTTTATAAATTGTCTTTTCCGCATAACCAATCGCTTCATCAAAAAAACGGCATGATGAACGCAGTCTGCCATGCCAAAACTCTTCAATGGCGATCCCTAAATCACAATCGGCAAGAAGCAAACTTATTTCATCATCCGGTTCAGGACAAGCGGAGAGGCAGAGGCTGCGACACCCCCGCCAATCTCCTGCACTATATGCACGTTTGATATTTGCAAGACCGTTCATCTTGCGGTATACGATCTCGTCTCCCTCATCAGCCAACAGAAAACCTGCCGGTACATTTAGTCTGGAAGCAATATAAAGAATCGTAGAAAGCGACGGTTGAGCGGTTCCATTCTCAATACAGCTTAACATGTTTCGGGTTATTTGCGTACCGGCAAGCTCCGACTGTGTCATAAGCTTGGCAACGCGCAATTCTCTTATTTTTTCACCGATATTCATAAGAATGAACCGTTCAAAAGCAATAAATTATTCTGCCGTCTTGGCAACAGTAATGGCTTCTTTGTATGTATTGACCTTGGTTTGAACCTTAGTCTTTACATTTGCGCAAGTATTCTTTGCCTTTTTTACCGCTTTGCCCGGAACCTTTGCAACAGCCTTTGCACCGGTAGAGACCTTTGATGCAGCAAGCTTGCAGTTCTTTACCAATGCAGAAATTCGACCGGGCAGTGTCTTTGAATAGATAAAACGATCGAGCAGATCATACAGTCTGTCCATATTGTTATCAACAACACCGGCAATGCGATCTGCGGTCTCTTTATAGATTCCGTCTGCCGCATAGCGAGCCTGATCGATTCGAATTTCATATTCACTCTGTGCCTTAGCCTCAATTGCTTTTGCTTTTGCGATTGCGGGAGCCAACAGGTTGGTATAGTCACCGTCCATCTTTTTCATCAGTTTGTCGTAAAGCTCAATCTTTTCTTCAACCGAAGAATCCTCTCCGGTAATCTTTTGCAATCTCGCTTCAAGATCGGCAACCTGCTGCTGCAAATTAGAAAGTGCAAGCGCTCTTTCCTGAAGCTTAGCTTCAGCGTCTTTTACAAACTGATTCACTTCCGCCTTATCATAACCGTTTAATTTGTTGCTGAATTGAACAGAGAATTCTGCCATGATTACAACCTCCACACTTCTATCGGAGCATATAAAACGATATGCATCCGCAAATTCTTATACATATATATGATATCATACTTTTTTATCAATTGCAATATTTTTTTTTACTTTTTTTATTTTCAGCAATTTGCACAAAAAAGAAACTTTTAAAAAATTCTCAAAAAAATGATATTCCCTTTTTCGCTTTCATAAGAATAAAAAGAAGAGGCGGAAAGGACGGTAAAGTATGAAAAAACACGCAAAACAAATTTTTTGGAATGCCATGCTCCTAACAGCTGCCACGCTCCTCATGCGAACGGTAGGTGTCAGCTTTCAGGTCTATGTTTCCAATCGTGCAGGGGCCGAAGCTATGGGGCTTTTTTCGCTGATGTCGGGCGTGTACGGTTTTGCGCTCACATTGGCAACCTCCGGCATCCATCTTGGTGTTACGCATATCGTGGTTGATGCCATTGGAAAAAATGAGCAAGAGCGCATCGGCCCCGCCATGCGTCGTGCTGTGCTATATGCACTGATTTTCGGGATAGGAGCCGCCGCTCTTCTGACAATCTTTGCTGAACCCATCGGATACCATTGGCTCAAAGACGGACGCACGGTATCTTCCCTGCGGCTGTTTGGAATCACCCTTCCCTTCATTGCGCTTTCGTCGGCACTCGGAGGGTATTTTACAGCTGTCAGACGCGCTTATAAAAATGCTGTAGTGCAGGTGTTTGAGCAAATGCTCAAGATATGCGGAACCATGTATCTGTTGGCATTGCTCTTGCCTTACGGCATTGAAGCAACTTGCACCGCCATGGTTCTTGGCGGCACGCTCGCAGAATTTTCGTCATTTTTGCTTGAATGGCTTCTCTATTTTCTTGACCGCCGCCGACATTTTCCAAACCGCAAACATACTGCCTCCAATGGCGAAGGAAAAAAGCTGATCGGAATCGCTCTCCCTGTCGCACTCACCGCCTATATGAGATCGGGGCTGATCACGCTCCAACATATTCTCATCCCCGAGGGGTTGCGAAATGGAGGCGCGGAGCACAGCGCTGCTTTGATCGCTTACGGAAGCATCCATAGCATGGCACTCCCCATTGTCTTGTATCCCGCTTCAATCATCTCTTCCTTTTCCGGGCTTCTTGTCCCCGAGCTTGCCGAGTGCCGCGTCACCAATTCTCCGCGCCGCATATCTTATATGATCGGACGCGTCTGGTCGCTTGCGTTGATGTTCTCAATTGGTGTCGCGGGGATCCTCATCTGCTTTTCGGCAGAGCTTGGCGAGGCGCTCTACCCCGGCACCGAGACCGCTCGATATATCCGGCTTTTAGCCCCCTTGATCCCCATCATGTATATCGATACCGCAACCGATGCCATGATGAAGGGATTGGGTGAACAAGTCTATTCTATGAATATCAATATTATCGATGCGCTTATTTCGGTCATCATGGTATGGTTGCTGGTTCCGCGCTTCGGTATCAGCGGATATCTTGTCACCATATACGTTTCCGAACTTTTCAACACCGTGTTCAGCGTTACACACCTGCTCTCGGTTGGAAAGACACGCGTTCGACTGCTCAAATGGATCTACAAACCGCTGCTATCCATCGTTGGCTCCACTTGTATCACGCGTTGTATACTTGTCCTCGGTAATTTGTATATACCAAACATCACGCTTTCTGTAGTGCTGCATATCCTTATAGCACTCGCCTTTTACATCTTACTGCTTTTATTGACAAGAGCTGTAGAAAAAGAAGATCTGCAATGGATAGCGGAACTCTTCCGAAAAGAAAAGAAGAGCCCCGCATCCACCGATTAAAGAAAGAGCTTGCGGAATTGTTTTCCCCGAAACGCGTCACAAAGCGTGGGCATCAGAAGTGAGAAATCAGCTACCAGCGAATGCGGCTTTTTTTCGGGGTCATCCTGCACCATCGGCACAAAATACACCTGTTTGCGTGATAGCAAGGTCGCAATATTGCGCAGATTTGCCGAGAGTGCATCGTTGGAGGCAAGCGAAATCACAAGAGGTCGATCGCTTCGCAAATGTGCTTTTGCAGCCATACAAACAGCAGTATCTGTGATTCCGTTTGCAATCTTTGCAAGTGTATTTCCGGTACAGGGCGAAATAATCAGGGCATCCAAGGGCTCACTCGGTCCCAGCGGCTCGGCATCCACCACCGTATGAATGGCTTTTTTACAGCATAGAGCCTCCACTGCCTCAATCAACTGTGACGCTTTTCCAAATCTGGTATCGGTTGAGTATACCGTTTCGCTCAAGATCGGACGCACCTCATATCCCGCAGCCAATAAATTTTCAAGCTCGCGCAATGCCTTTGCATGCGTGCAAAAGGATCCGCACAAGGCATAGCCTAACATCATCTCTCCATCCTTTCCGTGTCAAAAAATCAAAGCTGTGTATCCAAATCCGAAAGGATATCCTCAATTACTTCACCAAGAATATACCCCGCGCTTTCGGGTGTGTAGCGTCCGGGCAATGAAGTTCCCCAAATGCTGCGAATTCCAAGCTCCGCCGCGGCATTGTGATCAATTCCGCCGGGAGCGGAGGCAAGATCGATTAAAACACAGTTTTTCGGGAGTTTTACAAGCTGCTCGCGCGTCAGTATCCAACGAGGCACGGTGTTAAAGATCACACGGCAGTCTTGGGGGATCCCCTGCGGCACTGAGTGCCCGCCCTCGCATATCATTCTCCGCACCGTGTGATGATGCAGCGAAGCCTGTGTCAGTTGCTCGCTCCTTCTTGCGTAAACCGTTACGCGTGCGCCAAGCAAATACAGCTTTTCAGCCAAAAGCGATCCGATCCTGCCGTACCCTAAGATCACCGCATGCGTACCGTCGAGTGTCACGGGGAGTTCCCGCATAGCAATTGAGATTGCTCCCTCGGCTGTTGGGAGTGCGTTTTTCAACTGTAAAACCTCGGATTCGTAATAATCGATCCACCGTGCGCCTTTCTGCTCTGCGATCCCACGAAGGGCTTCGGTAAAACGGCCGCCGAGTAACAAACGATCTCCTAACTTGTCGAGCAATGCCGGAATACGTAAAAACACATCCTCGCACTGCAAAGGACAATGTACACGAACCCCGTCCGATGATGCCGGCAGGGGCAGAATCACCGCATTCGAGGCATTTACAGCATCCTCCCAACAGGCACATACCTTTGCTGCGCCTATCTCTGCGTCACACGCGCCGAGCCCCCAAACAAAAACAGAGTGTCCGCTCTCCGCCAATCGGCGAGCCATAAAGACCTGCCTTTGGTCGCCACCCAAAATTGCAAGATTCATCTCTTCTGTCAATCCTTTCTCAGTCTGTCGAAAAAACACTGTGAATGTCTTTTCTGACACTAACAGAATATGAAAAAGAACCGCATCCCGACACCAATATCGTAAAGTTCAGAAAAATTTATCTTTTTGTATAAATTGCTATTTCAAAATCTCCCAGTCTGTACTTTTAGGGGCTTTCAAATGAATCCCCCGTTTTGTTGACAGCTTGCCTGTGAAATGGTAAATCTTTATAAAAAAACAGAAAGACGCAATCTGAAATTGGATGGCGTCTTTCTGTTTTTGAGGTTATGGCTCAAGCCGCGCTAAAATTGCCTCGGCATCGTATTCTACCTCGATCCCATATAAGGCTGCCTCCTGCTCCAAGCGCCGCGCGATCGCTCGCTCACGGTCGTCCGAGGGCTTGGGAAGATGCATCCGCCGCACCATGACCTCCCCTGCCAGCCGCCCGATAAAATAGGTTGCTTGATTGTAATAACGGCAAAACACCAGATCATTGACTTCGGTACAGTAATCGGCTGTTGCGGCAAGCTTGATCTCATACGCCTCGGATGCATTTCCTCGTGTATCGTTTACCAACACGTTAACGCCGCCCTTTCCGTACAAACGAACCTCCCCCGCCCCTGCGGGAATGGTTACGGGCAACTCGTTGACCGAAAGCAATGTCACAGTCTGTGTCACACAAATCGTCAACGCAAGCAACAGCGGCACGGGAATTGCCCAAAAAGCCCTTTTCAGCTTGGCAACGGCAAGAAAAATCAGCATCACAGTCATCAAAGCCAGGCAGATCTTTGTTGCGGCTCCGTCAGCAGGCATCATTATATTTTCAATATCCGAAAAGAAGCCCGCCACCCTCAGCATCAATCCGCTCAAAAAAGCACAGCACTCGGGTAAAATCGGCAAAATCGGAATACAAACCGCAATTGCCGAGCAATACAGCAACAGTGTAACGGGAATCGACAGCAACAGTGTTGCCGGTACCGATGCCATTGAAATCTCGCCAAACAGAAACGCCGTATACAGCATCAGCGCAAGATTGGCAACAATGCCGACCGAAAGTGCAGTAAAGAAGCCCTTCACCACCAAAAAGAGTTTTGCGGACAAGTGAAGCTTGGTACGCAGCACATTCATAGGAGTATCCAACGCGGGAGAAAAAACTATGATCCCACACGCAGCAAGAAAAGACATCCACATCGAAGAATCCAGAACCGCGTACGGCGTTATCAAAAGGATCAAAAACAACACAACACAAAGCCCTGTAAAAGAATCATAATCATCCCCAAGCAAAAATCCAAGATAGGTCACTGCCATCATAAGCACCGCGCGACAGGTCGAAAGCGAAAAGCCGGTCAGCGCCAGATACCCAAAAGCAAGCAGACATATCGCAAATGCGCGTCCGATTTTCGGAACACGAAATCGTCGCAGGATCAGCTCGGCAAAGCCGATCAGAATCGACACATGAAGTCCGCTTAAGGCAAGCAAATGAGAAATACCGGCACGCCGAAAGATCAAAGAGGTATGATCCGATATCCAAGTGCGGTTTCCAAGCAAAAGTGCAGCTGCGATCCCGCCCTCTTCACCGCCAACGCGATTTCGAAACGCATACGAGAGCCGCGTATTGAGGCGTGAAAAAAGCACCCGAAGATCGAGCTGTGCCGACGGCAAGATCTCACAGTCCCCCTCCTCCGCCACGGTAAGATAAAGCATTTTTCCGTCTGACAAAAAAGTCTCTTCCGAATTGATCAGCTCGATGTTGGAAATATCAACAGCGGTTGCAACCGTACGAAAGCGATCGCCAACCTGAAGTGCGGAGGGATAGGAAAATACCAACTCGCCTCGCACATTCTCCGCTTCTCCGTCTATACGATCAAGGGAAACGCTAAGAGATGAGTAAAACGGCTGCGAAGCCGACCGCTCAAGCACCACACCTTCCACAACAAGCGGTTCATCGGCATAGGATCGGTATTTCGCATAGCGAATTTGAAAATAGTAAAAGGAACTCCAAAGTGACAGTGCAACAGCCCCGATACACAGAGCCGAAAATAGAGTCTTTTTTCCAAAATGCTTTCGGAACAGAGAAAAAGCCAATAAAAGCAACAATAAAAATGACGCAACGATCGCAATGCCCAATTTCACTCCAAACGGCATCCTATAACCAAAAATCGCACAGACGGCAAATAAAAAAGCGGAAAATGCCAATGGACGGTTATAAAAAGTATGCATGACATTCTCCTCTCTTCTTTTAAAATCAGATTTATAAAAACGATATTTCAAAACTTTTTCGAATTCAAAAACTAAAAAAACCGAATCTAACGGAAAATTTAACGAAATCTACCCGAAATAGCAAAATATTACTTGACAAATGATGCAAAATCATGTATAATATTTGCGTATGCCGACTTTTTGGCAACAATTAACGAACTTTGATTCGGAGGAAAGATTTATGTTTGAAATGCTGAAAAACGTTCTGGTAGAGGAACTTCAGTTGGATCCCGAAGAGATCACCCTCGATGCCGAGCTTGCAAATGATCTTGGTATCAACTCTATCGAACTTGCCGACCTCGTTATGCTTTGCGAGGATAAGTTTGATATTGAGATAGAGGACGATGACATCCACAAATTCATCACCGTCAACGATGTCGTAACATATCTCGAAGCGCAAAAAAAGAATTGATCCATAAAATGTGCCGCGGCGGCAAAATCCGCGGCACGTTTCTTTTATAGTTACATTATAACGCTTTTCGGCAATTCTGTCAAGTTTTTCGGCATTGAAAGCAAAAAAATTGCAAAAAGCCCTTGTAATCAGAGGAAATTTTCGGTATAATAATAAGGTAAAACACAGAGAAACGATCTCTGTTCGGAAAGGACTTCAAAGCCTTATGAAAAACGGTTTTGTAAAGATTGGAGCCGCGGCTCCGAAAATCCGCGTAGCCGATCCTGCATATAACGCAAACGAATTGATCAGCCTCACCAAAGAGGCAAATGCGATGGGTGTACACATTCTCGTTTTCCCGGAGTTGTCAATTACAGGCGCTACTTGCGGCGATCTCTTTTATCACGAGACACTGATCAAAGGTGCCGCTTCATCTCTTGAGAACTATCTCAAAAACACCAAGGACACAAATTGCCTTGTATTTGTTGGGCTTCCTATCGCGTATGGAAACAAGCTCTACAACTGCGCGGCGGCTTGCTCCGCGGGCAAGCTGTTGGGAATCATTCCCAAAACATCCATTCTCAGCCATCCCCCGCATGATGAGGGACGGTATTTTGCACCTGCCCCCAATGCCGGCATAACCAATATTCCCCTTTGCGGCACAAGCGTCCCTTTCGGCAAGGATATTTTGCTTGACTGCCGTGAAATGCCGAACCTAACGGTTGCGGCAGAAATTGGTGCCGATGCCTATGCCCCAATCTCCCCATCGGTTGCACACACTGCTGCGGGCGCAACTCTTGTTTGTAACCTATCCGCATCCGGTGAAACTGTGGGTACGGTAAATTTCAGAAAACAACACCTGCAAGCCCTTTCAAAACGGCTTTTGACAGCTTACGTTCTGAGCGAGGCAGGCGACGGCGAATCGACAACAGATAACGTATTTGGCGGACATAAGATCATCTATGAAAACGGCGATCTTATCGCGGAGCAAAAGCCCTTTAACAATGAGGATGACATTCTCGTCACCGAAATCGATATCAGCAGTATTCTGTTTGAGCGTCGCCGTTCAAGCCTTTTCCAACAAGGAGATCAAAAAAATTATCAAATCATTGAATTCTCACTCCCTGTAACCGAGACCCTGCTGACCCGCCGTGTTGATCCCCATCCGTTTATTCCCGCCGATCCCGATGAATGTGCCGCACGCTGTGAGACCATTTTGTCGATCCAAACCGTGGGACTCAAAACGCGTGTCGAGCGAGCTTTTGCGAAAAAAATTGTACTTGGAATATCGGGAGGCCTCGATTCCACTCTGGCACTTCTCGTTATGGTACGTGCCATGGATGCTCTTAAACGGCCGCGCAAGGATATCGTCGCTGTTACAATGCCCTGCTTTGGTACTACGAAACGTACAAAGAACAATGCAACCGTTCTTTGCGAGGAGCTTGGCGTTGATTTCAGATGCGTAGATATCTATGACGCTGTCAATATTCATTTCAGAGATATCGGTCACGATCCGGAGGATCGAAATGTCACTTATGAAAACAGTCAGGCGCGCGAGCGCACGCAGATCCTCATGGATATTGCAAACGATTGCGGCGGCATGGTGATCGGAACGGGCGACCTTTCCGAGCTTGCACTCGGCTGGGCGACCTACAACGGCGACCATATGTCGATGTACGGTGTCAATGCGGATATTCCCAAAACGCTTGTGCGCTACCTCGTTGCGCATTGCGCCGATGCGTATGAAAAGGAGGGCAAGCAAAAGGTGGCAGACGCCCTGCGCGACGTTCTGAACACCCCCGTCTCCCCCGAGCTTCTCCCCGCCAACGAAAACGGTGAGATTGCGCAAAAGACCGAGGATCTCGTCGGCCCTTATGAATTGCACGATTTTTACCTCTATCATATGCTCCGCTACGGCACCCCGCCCGCAAAGCTCTATCGTTTGGCAAAGCAGGCGCTCGGCGGCACCTACGACGACGAAACCCTCAAAAAATGGCTTAAGATCTTCGTGCGTCGCTTCTTCAACCAGCAATTCAAGCGCTCCTGCCTCCCTGACGGGCCCAAGGTCGGCTCGGTTGGACTTTCACCGCGCGGAGATTGGCGCATGCCATCCGACGCTTCCTCTGCCCTTTGGCTTGCAGAAGCTGAATCTCTTTAAAAAACGCAAGAGCAAGTATAGGTGTGTTCCCTGTACTTGCTCTTTTTTTATTAGAATTGCACGGTTGAAAATCTTATCCCAATCAACCCTCGATCGCTTCCATCAGCTTTGTTGCCTGCTGCTTGATCAAAGCGGCGTAGTAGGTGACCAAAATGACCTCCAAAGCCTTGTTCAGGCGCTCGCGAGCCCCTTCCATCGGCTCCACATAATCATCGGTGATCTCCGAGATATACTCACGGAACGAGGAAAGGTCGCAGGTACCGCTGTTCATCATGTGGTTTAAAATGCGGCAGATATAATCATAAAGCTCCGAATCGCGAATAATATCGTCGCTTGCGTTGCCGACCTCGCCGTTGATGTAATGGATCAAAAAGTCGATCTTATCAAGTTGCATACAAGAGCGCAGCATATTGATGATCAGAATGTGCGCCACCTGATCGATGTCGTACTTTTTCAGCTTGCTGTTGACCACCCATCCGCGCTTGGTCCAGTTTTGAAGCGTGGAGGAATCGATCCCCGAAATATCGCGGATCTGTGTTAACATAACACCGTCACTGATAAAAAATACTTTTTTCAAAAACTCCAATCCGGTCAACCCGTCCATATCCGATTGCTTCAGCTTTGTTCCGGGGATCAGATCATCATAAAACCGTAATTTCATACACCTTTCTTCTCCTATTCTATAAATGATACGTTTCTTCTTCTGCTCTTATTATATCATACAATCAATTGATTGTCAAGCGTTTTTTGTGAATAGATGCTGATTTTTTCTTGAATGCCACATATTGTATATAGACTGTCAAAGAGTTAAAAAAAGAACCGCCGAAACGGTTCTTTTAATTTCATCAATAAAACATTTCGATATTACGCTTGATGTAGCTGAGCATTCTGCCGCGGATATAACGCATATTGCCACAGACGAAATCCTTGATCTTTTCGGGATTGTCACGGTAATTTTCCATGATAAAGCGAAATGCCTTTACCATTTCCTGCTCACCGCCCTGCTCCAAAGCACCGCACATCGAGTTGATCGTTTCGGGTTTGGCATTGCACAAAAATCCCCAATATTCGGCAAGATCCTTATCAGCCAGATCGTACAGCATTTTGTATGCAAGCAGAGGTCTGTAAACACGGCGGTATCCCAGTTTGCGGTCGCTTTCCAGCACGTTGTCAACCCACAGCTCCTCAACCGACTCGCAAACCATCGTCAAAAAGAAGCTCATGCGCTCGTTGACGATCGTAAAATTCAGATTTTCAACGGGGATATTCTTCTTTTTTGCGCGATCAAACAAGAAAAAGTTCGGCTCGGCATCGCGGATAACGTAAAGATAATAGGCAATGAGAAGCGAGAGAATAATCATCAAACACGAAATAATAACCTCAAGCACTCTTTTATAGGTCGCGTCGGCTTTCGGAACCGCCAAAACCAGCAACAAAATCGCACCGACAAAACTGAGAACACCAACAATCGCCATGATAAGCGGGATCTTCTTTTTCCAATTCATTCGAAATTTTTCCTTCCTTATGCTTTTTTATTACATCAAATAAAAACCTCGGAGATCTCAAAGATCCCCCATATCTGTTACATTTACAATATATTATATCATAATTCAGAAGCCATTGCAAGATGCTTTTTTAAATTTTTAAAAAAACATGCCAAAAATTCACAAACCAACCGTCACATCTGTCTTTCTTAATTTTTTGACTACTTTTTACGAAAAATGTAAATTTTCTGAATTCCTTGACAATCGAAACAAACTGTGGTACAATATAAATACTTTGGGCATTTCTTGCGGGGTTCGCAAACAAAAACACATTGCCCTAATATTTACAGAAAGAAGAAGAACATTGACAGATAAGAAAAAAACAGGCGGCAGACTGTTCCGTTTTTTTGATTTTAACCGAGGTGAGCGCCCGGACGCAATTGAAGAGGACACGACCCCAACCATAAAGAGATACTTTAAACTTCTTGGCAGACGTTTTTGGAAGCTCGTGTCTCTCAACATCATGATGATTCCCATGATCCTGCCCATTTTGATCATCTTTTATGCCAGCATCAGTGCCGATAAAACACCAATTGCCAACCATGCTGTGTTTTCACAGCTGTACGGTGCAAATTTAATTGATCCCACCCCCGCAACCACCGTTTTGCTCGACTTGTTCGGCGCACAAAAAAGCATTTCCGTGTATAACGATATCAGCACCTATGTCATCATCGGTATCTGCGTGCTATTTTTGGTAGTCACATGGGGATGGCAAAATGTCGGCTCCACCTATATTCTCAGAAGTATGGTACGAGGCGAGCCCGTATTCCTGTTTTCCGATTATTTCTACGCAGTCCGCAGAAATCTCAAGCAGGGCTTTTTCTTGGGACTGATCGATGTAATTGCCATTTTCTTACTTATCTTTGATTTCACCTATTTTATGGGAATGCCCAGTACTTTTTGGACAGACTTTTGCTATTTTGCCATCATGGCACTCATCATACTTTACTTCCTCATGAGATTTTACATTTATCTCATGCTTGTTACCTTTGATATGTCGCTCCGAAAGATCTTTAAAAACGCATTGATCTTCAGCATCCTCGGCATCAAGCGTAATTTCATGGGTGTTCTCGGTATCGCGCTCATCACAGCGATCAACGTCGTGCTGTTTGCACTGTTTGCCATGACCCCTCTCGGCATCGCGATCCCCCTCATTCTCCCCTTTCTCTATTATTTTGCGGTCACAGCCTTCACCAGCGCATACGCCGCATATCCCGTTATCGACCGCTATATGATCGAGCCCTATAAGAATTTAGACGATGAGGACGAATACGACGATTCCACCGAGGAACCTATCGAATAAATGATCCATCCAAAATTCAATATATAGCTATTAAGGGCAGCCGAGTTGGCTGCCCTATTATTTGTATTCAAGTTTTTTCGACAAAAAATCTAAGCAATCCCCAAAAGTCTGCTCACCGTTACAAGCTCATATCCTCGCTCGATCAGTTTTGGCAAAAGCGTTGCCAATGCTTCGGGCGTTTTGCTTTGCCTGCCAATATAATCATGCATCAAAATAATATCCCCGGGGGCAACGTTTGAGAGTACCGCATCGGCGATCTGCTCGGCGTTTTTGTTTTCCCAATCGCGTGTGTCGAGACTCCATAAAACCAGCGTATAATCAAAATGATCCGAACAATGCTCCACATATTCATTCAAGGCGCCCTCCGGTGGACGAAACAAATGCGGTCTATACTCACAAAGCTCCTCGAGCGCATCCTCACATCGCCCAAGCTCGTCCAAAACCTCATGCTCCGAAAGCCCTTTGACATGTGTATGAGAAAAAGTATGATTTCCAACCTCGTGTCCTGCGGCGAGAACAGCTTTTGCTGCATCCGGATAGTTTATCACATTCTCCCCAACCATAAAAAAGGTAGCTTTCACGTTATATTGCGCCAAAATATCCAATATTTCCTGTGTCAGATAGGGGTGAGGCCCGTCATCAAAGGTCAGAGCAATCTGCATAGAGTCGGTTTTAACCGATCGATGCACCTCTGTTTGTGCTCCGACGCAGACCCGAAGCACAAAGGAGAAAAGCACTGTCAGTGTCAAAAAAGCGGTGCAAATACGCCGTATACAATGCAAGCGCATCATCCCACACTTTCCGTCAACTCATCAAGCGTTCCAAAACGAAAGCCCTGCCCTTTGAGCGCCTCGATCACATCACCAAGTATCTCCGCATTGGTTGCCGAAGTTGGATGCAAAAGCATCACTTCCCCATTGTGAACGTTATCCAAAATGATGTTTTTTGCCTTTTCGGCGGACATCTGCTTTGCGTTGTCCCAATCGGGGTACGCAAAGCTCCAAAAGATCGTTCGATATCCGTTTTCTTTGGCGCAAGCTAAATTGTTTCGGTTGAATCTCCCCTCGGGCGGACGGTAATAGGGTGCCATTTCCCCACCAACCGTTTCTGCGTAGATCTGCTCCAGCTCGCGCAATTCCGAAAGAAACGCTCCATCATCCATTGTTGTCATATCCTTGTGCCGCACCGTGTGATTGCATACCAAATGCCCCTCATCAGCCATTCGTTTCACGAGAGCGGTATCATGGGTAATTAAGTTGCCAAGCACAAAAAAAGCCGCTTGAACATTCTTTTCTTTTAAAATATCCAATATTTTTGCAACATTACCGTTTTCATACCCTGCATCAAAGGTCAAATATACCACCTTATCAGCATCATCGATATTTGAATGCGCATGATCGATATAATATCCCCCAACCTCTTCCACAAAGGAAATATCCGAGCCAACCGTAGGTTGAATGTGATCCTTGACATGCACACAGTACCAATTGTGCGCCTTTGATTCAGCAAAGGTCGGCATTACAAGCATGGCGCATACAGTTGATAAACAAATCAAAAAACAAATGATCCTTTTCACAAACCGATCTCCTTTCAAAAAATCGCTATAAAGAGTTTGCGCTTTTAAAAGTTGTTTCAAACCGTGAAAAAACTTGCTTTTTTATGATAAATTGACAAATAAAAAACATCGCACGGTTAAGACTTCAATCGTCAAAACCGTGCGATATTTTAAAATTGGCTGTTAAACCATGTCTCTGCCACAGTTCATGCATTCGCGATCCTCGGGGCGGTTGATGCTGCCGCACCACCAGCAAACGGTGGGGTGATCATCGGGAGTATCCAAAAGGAAGGGATACTGTATGGCGGGTAAAACACCGATTCGATCCCCCACACGATAGCAGTGTTCATATTTCGGTTCCAGTTCGATTTGATGCGTTTTGCCATCCTCGCCCCGTACCGTCAGCACCCAAAAATTGCTCATTCTCATACCTTTTCCATACATCCCGGGGCCGTCACACTCCTGCATATGTGTGCTGATGGTCGCTTTCTCGATTTTGCCAACATAGGGCTTTGAAAAAATCAACCCACGCGGTCTTGCAAACCATGTATATGCTACCGACACCAACGCAACGATCAGAAGCGTTGGAATACGTAGGTTCGGCTTGTTCATCTCCTCCACGGTAAAAACAGCAAACGCCCACAAAATGGCATTAATCAAAAGCACCCGTGCCAATTTGAGCAGTTTTTTGCGGTGCAAAAAGGCGGCAACCGTTGGGTGATTCCGTCGGATGTAGCTCCAAAATTCTTCAGCTGTCATGAAAGATCCTCTCCTTTCGATCCTCTCCCAAGCGGTCGATCAATCGCAAAAAGGCATTTCCCGTATAAACGGTGTACTCGCCGATCTTATCTCCGTTATCCATTTCCGCCATGCGTTTATCGATCAATTTACGCACCCGACGCGGCGTCGGATTGAGCAATAGGATCTTTTCGCCGTCGGCTTCGAAGGTATAGTCGATCTCGGAGGTAAATCCAAACAGCTCAAGTTCATCGCCCGATCCAAAATCGGTTGCCTGTACGTATCCGCCGGCAGAAGCCATTCTTGCTCCTTTTGGCATATGGATCATTTTTGCGCGCATCAAGGTTCCGTCTTCCGAAAAAGTATACTTGTTGTTGCGGTTCACACATGCGATCAAACGGCAGTAATAGGTTGTTTTTCCAATGCCGACAGCAAATGTGTACTTCTCATTGTCCCGAAAGATCGAGCGGTACGGACGCTTGAGATCAAAGAGCTCATAGCCCCTCTCCTTGCAGATCTTTTTAAGTTTACGGATCAGCTTGACGCGTGCAACAAAGGTACGCAGATAAAAGACCACCACGATCAAAAGAAGGACAGCCAGAATACCGGGGGTAATCAACAAAAGCTTCACCACGCCAACCATGCTCAAAAGAATTGCAAGCACCACCGTCAAGATCGAAGTACCCAAGGAATACAGAACCGCAGCAAGAATCAACCGTGAGACCAAACGCCAATAGCTATATTTGCTCTTTTTCTTTTGATTAAGAGATTCCGAGAGTGATTTTTTCATCATCCGCCGCGGCAGATCCAGCCAATAGTCGCGCGCGTCCATCGCCGAAAAATGTCTGAGGAGGATCACAGCCACCGCATGCGTCACAAACAGAAACGCCTTTGGAGCGATTGACGGAAGCTCTACGGGGAGAACTTTCAAAGCATCGCTGTA
>JAFTXB010000044.1 GCA_017461825.1 Clostridia bacterium | reverse complement strand
TAACATTTTATCAGATTTTTTCAGATATGCTCTTTCTTTTTTTACTTTTTTACACTTTGTTTGCAATATCTGTTGGCTTCACCCCAACATTTATTATAGAACCGCTTTTTTCAACTAAATCCGTCCTTACGGACGGGATAAATCCCCCTAACATGGGATGAAATCACTTTGTGATGAAATCCCGCTTCGCGGGGAGAGATAGGACGGATTTAATTTCATCTGAGGCGCACGCTGAAGATTTCACCCGAGCTTGCTCGGATTTCATCGTGCGTAGCACGATTTCATTGACTATTTGGATAATTTATGGTATAATAAACGAAAGAGGTGATGAAAATGGCAGAAAACAAGCTTGCGGATATTTCAACCGAATTTGCGGTTAAAATTTTGAATGTAACAAACGGCATTAAAGGTCACTATTCTTTAGCAAACCAACTCGAAAGAAGCGGCACAAGCATCGGCGCAAACATTAGAGAAGCAAAATATGCTCATAGTAAAGCTGATTTCGTTGCTAAATTGCAGATATCCCTCAAAGAGTGTTATGAAACGGAGTATTGGATTGAGATCGCACAAAAAGCAAGTATTATTTCAGAAGAAATCGCCAAAAACATTTTGCATGATTGTGGTTCTATCCGCAGAATGTTGATTGCATCTATCAATACTGCAAAGAAAAATGCAAAATGAACGATAAATTCTTCGCATTTGCAACAATGGACATTGATATCAAAGTAATATGCGTTTTTTGAATGAAGCGCACCTTTGGTGCATGAATACACTTTGCCAATGAAACAGCCTTCGGCTATGAAGCGAGGCTTCGCCGCATGAGGTTGTGTGCTTTGCTTCATGTTCCGCCTGCGGAATTCTTTTCGTGTTTGTTTTTTAATATATTAACATTTACCGCCGAGAGCGACCAAATTGTTACCCTCGGCGGTTTTTATTTCACTTTTCTACACTCATCCAACAATCTTCCGCTCCAATTCCATTTGCGGGCGGAGTTAATACACCTTTTTCGATCACGCATTCAACCACTGCGTCGAGGAGAGTTTTCGCATATCCTTTCCAAAAGGTAAGTGTTACACTTGGGGCGGGACACGAATTATCCTCTGATTTTGCGCCGTATCAACGATATCGCGCAGCTATTTTCCATTGTACATGGGAAATCTTCTTCGGTAAGTTTTTCAGCTTAAAGAATCTTTCTCCATGCATAACGCGAAAGGGCTTTTTGGATGCGTTTGGTTTTTGGAATGTCAAATTGCTTGTCGATGATACAACCTTTATAGTTGAAGTGATAAAAGATCTCGTACTTAGGCAGGTCGCGATGTACTTCGCCCCACTTTAGTTCGATAATACGATAAATTGCGTTCCAAGGAATGATACGGACAAAAGGCAGCAGCCAAACAATTTTGCAATGCTCTTTGGAAAAGCAAAAATATAGCGGGGTAACAAATACACCAAGCGCCAAAAAGAGAGCAATACCCAGCAAAAGAAAGCCCAATTCTCGGTCGTTTGCCTGAAAAAATGCGACCGCCCCCGACGCACACACGATGCAAACGCCGACAAAAATGAGAAATTGGTAATTGAATACGATTTGCGGCTTGGAATGCTTTTGTTGCAAAGGATATTTCCTCCTTTTTAAAAATATATCATACCGCAGTAAGGTTTTCCATCAACATTTAGTGTAAGTTTGCCATACAAAACTTCTTTTGTCATTTCGATGTTCTCTCATACCCAAAAACTGTCAATTTCGCCGCTTTTGCGTCAACACCGCCGCGCAGGAAATGAGCAGGATCAAGCCCAATGCCGCGC
This sequence comes from Clostridia bacterium, assembly GCA_017461825.1. Classification (GTDB taxonomy): domain Bacteria; phylum Bacillota; class Clostridia; order Oscillospirales; family CAG-272; genus UMGS1865. Next base: position 743 of record JAFTXB010000044.1, on the reverse strand, counting down.
TGCCGCCAACCGTGATCGAGCAGCCCGCAGGCAAGTTCACAATATCCTGCTTCGCGCCGCCGCTCTTTTCGGTGTCGCGCTCGGGTGCGGTCGTTTGCGTCTCGGTCGTTTCTTCGGGAACAGCAGTCGTCTCCGATGCCGCGTCAAGTGCCGCAAGAAGCGCGTCACAGGTTTTGAGAACATCCGCCCACTCTGTCCGGGCAGCATCACTCTTGATCGATGCCTTTACAGCCTCGATCGCCGCGCGGTCGGTCTCCTTCACCGTCTCGGGGGCAAGCCCCTCGAGCTTGGAAAGGTCGGGGAGTATCTTCCATTCCACCTCAATCTTGCCGCAATAGTTTCCTATTCCCGTCAGTGTCAGCACGTAAATGCCAACGTCGGTGGCTGTGTTTCCGCTTACAGTATAGGCAACGCCCATGTCGCCAATGCTTGGCAGATAGGCTTCTACCGTTTGCAAACGGTTATTATAGGTTGGGAACTGTTCTATTTCAGGGGTCATTCCCGAAATATCCTTTTGGGCAACGGCAAGGCTGATCTCGACCTCAACCGAGGTATAGTTTTTCGGATCGGCGGGGGTGTAGATCGCCTTGAAGCGATTTTCTCCGGCATTGCCGACCGAAAGCGAGGCATCCGCCCACGCAAAGCCCTCGGGGAGCTTGACAATTTGCAAGGTATCGCCATATGTGGCGGTCAATCCCGTGGGAGGGGCAACGGTCGGCGTGGCAGGTGTGATTACAACCTTC
>JAFTXB010000043.1 GCA_017461825.1 Clostridia bacterium | reverse complement strand
GCACACCGCCGTACAGCGGACGACCGATGGTCGCCCCTACAAATAAACACTCAAATAGTAGGGGCGCGCATCGCGCGTCCGAAACAAACGTACACCGCCATACAATGCGGCTTTTATTTATCGTAACGGGACGTCGAGGGCGCCGTCCTCTACAAAAAAAAACAATCGCCCACCGCCGCACAATGCCGTTTTTATCCATCGTAACGGGACGAGCAAGCCCGTCCCCTACAAAACAAACGCGTATATCGTATGATGTGGTTATAAATCCATCGTAACGGGACGTCGGGGCGCCGTCCCCTACAAAAAATAACCGCCCACCGCAACACAAACGAAAAGCGCACAAGCCTTGTTTGGGTGTCTCACCAAAGCCCCTGCAACAGCTCCAAAATTTTAAACCGCACCTTATACACGGGCTTGTCTGTTTCGGTGATGATCTTGTACTGATCGGGGGTTAACCCCACCGAGATAAAAGCATCCTCTGCGTCCGTAGCGGTGACGGTGGAAGTCCCCAAGCACAGCGGCGGAAACACACAGCACCACCAGTTTTTCCCCTCCGCATCCCCGATACAAACGCGCATCGAAAGATACTCCCCAGCCGGAAAACAAAAGCTGTCGTAGTCGCGCTCGGGATACGCCTCGGTGTCAAGCAAAACGGTCACGCACTCCTCGCGCCCCGCGTCTCGGATCACCCCCTCGGCGGCGGCGATCACCTCATCGGTATGCGCCGCTATCAGCTCCCGCGCCTCCTGTTGCGTTTTGCAATCGGCAAGCAGGGGTGTTGTTACCGATAAAACAGCATCGCGCACCTTCAGCTTCAGCGCCTGATCCTCCTCGCTGTCCGAGTTGGCAAGCACGTGAAGCCGCACCACCGTGTTGTAGATCTCCTCCTCCCCGTGTACCGGAAAAAGCCCGATAAAGAGCAGCACCGAGCAGAGTGCCAGCGTGGCGATAAGTAATCTTTTTTGCATGATAAAAAATCCTCCCATTTGGTTTTGATGCTAACAGCATTGCCAAATGGGAGGTTGTTTATTCAGTTCAAAGCATCAAAATCGATCGCGCCCACCAATTTTTCAACGGCGTCCTCCATATTTTCGGCAGAAAATGTACAGCCTGCCGCGCGTTCGTGTCCGCCGCCGCCAAAGCGCGCGCAGACCTCTGAAACGTCATAATTGCAAGATGCGCGCATCGAAACGTGGAACGATCCGTCGGTTCCCGGCTGGCGCACAGAGATCGCAACCTTTACGCCCTCGAGTGAGCGCGCCACGTCAACAAGCGTGCTCAAATGATGATCCTCCAGCCCCAACGCCGCTTTGAGAGCATAGGGGAACGTGATCACGGCAACTTTGCCCTCTCCAAAGAGCTGGAGATTGGAGATCCCCGCCCCTTGTGCGCGCAACTGCTCCATGGAATTGCAGTCAAACAGCAAATGGTTGATCTCACCGCTGTCAATTCCGCTTGCCAACAATTCAGCGGCACGCAGATGCGTTTCGGAGGTCACGTTGGAAAAACGGAAGCCCCCCGTATCGGCGCTGATCGCGGCGTAAAGATCCACGCAAAGCGCCTCGTCAATGTTTACGTAACCGTCGGTTGCGAGCTGCTTGACGAGATCAAACATGATCTCACCTGTTGCCGCCGCATCGGGACGGATATAGTGATCGGCATAGGGCTCACCCATGCCGTGATGATCGATCATCAGATCGACCCGATCGCCGTACAGTTCATTCAAGCGCCCAAGCTGAAAGGGAGACGCGGTGTCCACCGCAATAACGCGCTCGATCTCAAACCCTGTGGGAATATTCTCGGGAAGTACACTCTCCTGCTCTGCATCACAAAGAAAGCGCAATCTAGCGGGGATCTCCTCGCCGCACACACACCACGCGTGGGAACCAAGGTCGGCAAGCACCTTTTTCATGGCGTAAGCAGAGCCAACGGCATCGGCATCGGGATTGCGGTGAAACAGGATCAATGTGTTTTTCGGCTCGGAGATGCGGGAAATGATTTCTTCAAAGGTCAGTGCCGTAAAGTCAGTCATTGCCGTCGCCCGCCTCTTCCGCCTCGTCCTCTTCGGGGCTGATATCAAGCCCTTCCAAAATCGAAGCAATATGCGCGCCGTACGCGATCGAGCTGTCGGGCAGGAAGGTAAGCTCGGGGGTGATTCGCAGATTCAGCGAACGCGCCAACTCACGGCGGATAAAGCCGGTTGCCGCCTTAAGGCCCTTTGCGATCTCCTTCGGATCGCCCGAAAGCGCGGAATAATAGATCTTTGCGTATTTGAGATCGGCAGTGCAGTCGGCAGCGGTTACACTGATAAACGTGTCACTCACACGCGGATCCTTCACACGGCGCAAGATCGAGGTCATTTCTCTTTGGATCTCCTCATTGATCCTGCCCTGTCTGTATTTTGCCATAAAAATCAGGCTCCTTTTTTACAAGAAATAAGAAAAACACGGGCTGTTACGCATCCCTGCGCACAGCCTCGTGATATTTGAAAAGGGCACTCATCCCTTTTACTCGGCAGGAGTTTCCTCCATGTCGTCGGCGTTTGCGATCACAGCCTCGGCAGGAACCTCAAGAGCTTCCTCAGCTGTTGCCACATCGTCAGCCTCAGCCTCGTCAAGCATGTCAAGACCTTCTGCCTCGTCAACAGCTTCTTCCTGCTTTTTCTTGGCAAACTTTTGATACAGCTTTACACCAACCACACACAGAGCGGCAACAGCTGCAACGGCTGCAAGGATCTTCCAAACAACACTCATTTTCATAACAGAACACCTCATTTTAACAAGATAGATTTCTTTCCATTGTTAGTATACCAGTTTTTGATCAAAAAATCAAGAGGTAATCAAGATTTTTTTGAATTTTTTTCATTTTTTCTTTCTTTTTTCATGAATTTATGTTAATATATATAGGAATCCCCCGAAAGGAGCCGAAAATGACCTACCAAGACCTTTGCGCGCGTTTGAAGCAAGCAAACATCGATTCCCCCGAGTGGGATGCCGCGCTCTTGCTGGAGCACTTTTGCAAAGTCCATCCCTCAGCGGTCGGTTTGGAGCCCACAGCCGACTATTCCTCGCAGGCACTTGAAAAAGCCGTAAAGCAACGCGAGGCGCGTTTTCCTTTGCAATATATTTTGGGAGAATGGAGCTTTTACCGCCAGACCTACGAGGTCACGCCAGACTGCCTCATTCCGCGCTCGGATACCGAGATTTTAGTGGAAGAAGCGATCCGACGCCTCCCGCACGGCGCGCACTTTGCCGACCTTTGCACGGGGAGCGGCTGTATTGCGATCTCAACGCTCTGCGAGCGCCCCGACACCACGGCGTATGCCATTGACAAATTTGTTGCTACCCTTGCAGTTGCCATGCGAAACGCATCAAAAAACGGCGTGGCAGACCGACTTTCGCTATCGGTTGCCGACGTTCTAAAGGATGGCGCGCTCCCCTCGGAGATGCAATTTGACGCCATTCTCTCCAATCCCCCCTACATCCGCACGGGCGTGGTGGGCGAGCTTGCCCCCGAGGTGCTGGCGGAGCCCGCGGCGGCACTGGACGGCGGTGCGGACGGACTGCTCTTTTACCGCGCGATCCTGCAAAACGGCAAAAAGCACCTCAAAAGCGGCGGCTTTTTCCTCTTTGAGATCGGCTTTGACCAAGCAGAGGACATCACCCGTCTTGCAAAAGAGGCAGGCTGCCCCACCTGCCAAATCATCAAAGACCTCTCGGGCAACGACCGCGTGGCGTGGATCCCACCGGCATAGAAAATTTGGTAGGGCGGGGACTCCCACCGAAAACAACCGCATACCACCGCACAACCCAAAAAACGCACAAACTTTGTAGGGGAGGGGCTTGCTCCTCCCGAAAACAACCGCCCACCGCCGTACAATGCGGCTTTTATTTATCGTAACGGGACGAGCAAGCCCGTCCCCTACAAAAAAAAACAACCGACCACCGCCATACAATGCGGCTTTTATTTATCGTAACGGGACGTCGAGGCGCCGTCCCCTACAAAAAACAAATACCTACCGCCACACAAACGAAAAACGCACAAACCCGTAGGGCGGGGGCTTGCTCGTGCCGCTTCGCTACCCCCGAGCAGGCAGAGGAGACATGCGGTGTGATCCGCAAGACCCTCGCGGCTCTTTACGGCGAGGAGGTTGCCGAGTCTGTTACCATTCAGTACGGTGGCTCGATGAACGAGAAGAACGCGGCTGAGCTTTTGGCAAAGCCCAACGTAGACGGCGGACTGATCGGCGGCGCATCGCTGGTTGCCGAGAAATTTAAGGCAATCGTTGATGCGGCACAGTAATTGAAAAAATGAAGGATC
>JAFTXB010000042.1 GCA_017461825.1 Clostridia bacterium | reverse complement strand
CCCATTTGTAAGATACGGAAGTGTTGCGTAGGTCATGCCAACGTATGCCTTTGAATTGAGGTCGATCATGCGGTAGAGATCGGACAGAGGCATTTCAGAAAAGGTACCGAACAGCCCCACACCGCTGGCATTGACAAGCACCGAAACGTTGGGGTTTTCCGCCTCCAAAAGGCGTGCGTATTCTGAAATGCTTTCCTCTTTTGTGAGATCGAGCGAGATCGGACGAATCGGCGTTTTGACCTCATCTCGCAGCGATTCCAGACGATCGGTACGCCGCGCGATCACCCAGATCTCGTCAAAGCTCTTCTCGCGGCTGAGCTGCAAAACAAACTCGCGCCCCATGCCCGAGGATGCGCCTGTGATAACGGCAATATTTTTCATGTTTGTTCTCCCTATCAAAGAATCAAATGTACAGGCAGTCCCGCTTCGTATTTGCAAGCCGCCTCACCTGCGATCAGGGGAAGGAGATAGCGACAGCAAGCGTCGGTGACGTGGTTGCCCGCCTCGTTAATAAAGGCATCGTCCACCGTGCGGATCTTGTTTGCGATCTCGGAAACATCGCTGTGCCAATATTCGATGGAATAGGGCGCATCCGACACGCGTTGCATCGTCATCATCTGCCGCGTGATGCCCTCCTCTGCCGCATTGACTGCTGCTTTTCCGAGCATCACCGATTCGTCAAGGTCGGTCTTGGATGCCAAATGAGCGGCACAGCGCTGAGGCAGATTAAGCTCAACAGAACGCACCTTGCAGCCGATCTCTGCCTTTACCGCAAGCTCAAGCGCCTTGCCCGTGCCTGCAAGATAGGCGTGACCGAACGCATCTTTTGCGCCCGTTTGTGTGCCCTCACCCACGTAATGCCCGTCGGCAAAACGCAAGCCCTCAGAAACCGCAATAACAACGTTTGGATGCTTTTCGAGCGCCGCGCGAACATCGGCAAAAAAGGCTTGCATATCAAAGGTGCGCTCGGGGAGATAGACAAGATCGGGCTCAATACCGTTTACAACGCGACCGATGGCGGACGCGGCGGTAAGCCACCCCGCATCGCGTCCCATGATCTCAATGATGGTGACGGCAGGGATCTTATAGACCGCGCAATCGCGGATGATCTCCTGCGTGGTGACGGCAATATATTTGGCGGCAGAACCGAAGCCGGGTGTGTGGTCGGTGCCAACAAGGTCGTTGTCGATGGTTTTGGGGACACCGAGGATCACCATATCATAATCGTGTCCGCGCGTGTATTCCGACAGCTTTGCAACGGTATCCATCGAATCGTTACCGCCGATATAAAAGAAATAACGAATGTCGTATTTGCGGAAGATGGCGATCAGCTTTTCGTAAAAATCATCATCCTCGCCTACCTTCGGCAGCTTTTTTCGGCAGGAGCCAAGTGCGGCGGCGGGGGTATGCTCGAGCAGCTCAAGCTTCTTTTCACCGTCAAAATAGGCGGTGAGGTCGATGAGGTCCTCGCGCATCAAGCCCTCAACACCGTTGCGCATTCCAAAAAGCGTTTTGATGCAGGTACTTTGCTTCGCGCCGCGGATCACCCCCGACAAGGTTGCGTTAATGGCGGAGGTGGGTCCTCCGCTTTGTCCGACAACGGCATTTCCAATCAGTTGTTTCAGTCTTATTACGATTCCTTTCGCTCAATTGTTGCAGAGTGTAAAGATATATGATAGTATACCATATTTTTCGGGCAAAGTCAACACGATTCCTCCCCCTCTTGCGAAATTGATAAAAAAATTTGTACAAGCAAATTTGTGCATTTATCCTCATATAGTAGAACAACACATCAAAAAAGGAGGTCAAAGTTATGTTTTTGACCCTGTTTGCATTACTCACACGCGTGCTTCATATGGTTCTTGGGATCAATACCCAGCAAAAGTTTCCACCGCCGCTCCCCGCCGAGGAGGAGCACGAGCTCTTTCTTTGTTCCGAGGAGGGTGACGAGGCGGCACGTGAAAAGCTGATCTTGCATAATCTCCGCCTTGTCTCGCATATTGTGAGAAAATATTACTCTACCGCAAAGAACCAGGAGGATCTGATCTCGATCGGCACGATCGGACTTGTCAAAGCGGTGGACACGTTTAGTGTCCGCAACGGTGCTAAATTTGCCACCTATGCCGCAAAATGTATTCAAAATGAGATCCTGATGCATTTTCGCTCCCAAAAAAAGCTTGCCGGGGAGGTTTCGATCAACGATACGATCGATATTGACCGTGACGGTAACCCGCTGACCTATATTGACGTGATCTGTTCGGAAGAGGATATTGTTGATGAAGTTGATCGCAAGCTAATGACGGTGCGTATGCTGCATTTGATCGATGTTTGCCTCTGCGCACGTGAGCGGCAGATCATTATGATGCGCTACGGGATAGGCGGCATCTCCCCCATGACGCAACGTGAGATCGCGCAAATGCTGAATATTTCCCGTTCATATGTTTCACGATTGGAAAAAAGTGCCCTCGAAAAACTAAAGGCGGGGCTTGGCAACTGATCTTTTCAAATTTTGCGTTAAAAACTCGCCCCACCAGAAATTTTTTGGGTGGGGCGAGTGCTTATCTTGCCTTGATCTTTTGCAGATAAAGAGAAACTTCACGCGGCCAGTCGGTTTGGATAATGTCAAATCCGTGTTTCAAAAACCAACCCCAGCCGAGGTCGGGATCTCCGCGCAATGCCGTGTCGTCGCTG
>JAFTXB010000041.1 GCA_017461825.1 Clostridia bacterium | reverse complement strand
CGACTTTTTACGCTCGGTGGCGTTGAGCTTGTCGCATTTGGTTGCCACCACGATAAAGGGGAGACCGCACTCGCGCAGATAGGAAAGCATCATTTCGTCATCCTTGGTGGGACCCACGCGGCTGTCAACAAGCTGAATGACGAGCTTTAAGAGATCGATATTCGGGTTGCTTGTAAAATAGCCGTCGGTGAGTGCTGACCATTGCGCTTTGTCTGCGGGGTTGCGCTTTGCAAAGCCGTAGCCGGGCAGGTCGACCAAAAACAGCTTTTTGTCAACATCATAGAAGTTGATGGTGATGGTTTTCCCGGGGCTGGAGCTGACACGCGCCAACGATTTGCGCCCGAGGAGCGAGTTGATCAGCGAGCTTTTGCCGACGTTGGAGCGTCCCGAAAAGGTGACCTGCACCATGGCGTCGGTGGGGAACTGTTTTGGCAGTCCCGCGCTGATACGAAGATTTACGTTGTTGAGATTGAGTGGCATTTCTGCTCCTTTTTGATGTTAATTGGATGTCTCCGAAAACCGAACCGAGCCTTGGGGCTGATTGGGTGTCAAGGGGATGTAAGTGGTGGTGGGGGCAACAGATTCTTTCACCGCAGCCTTTGCCTCCTGCTTTTTGGGGAGCAGGGCGTGGGAGAGAACCTCGGAGACCTTGCGGCAGGGGATAAATTGCAGATTTTCACGCGCCATGGGATCAATGTCCTCTATGTCGCGCTGATTGTCGTGGGGGATCAGCACGGTCTTTGCCCCCGCGCTGTATGCCGCCATGGTCTTTTCCTTCAGTCCGCCGATGGCGAGCACATTGCCGCGCAGGCTGACTTCGCCCGTCATGGCGATCTCCCTGCGCACCGCTCTGCCGGTGAGCGCGCTGACGAGAGCCGTCACCATGGTCACACCTGCCGAGGGACCGTCCTTTGGAACCGCGCCCTCGGGGAAGTGGATATGAATATCCTTGGTCTTGTAAAAATCGGTGGGAATTCCGTATTCGGCGGCGATCGAGCGGACATAGCTGACCGCGATCTGCGCCGATTCCTTCATCACGTCGCCGAGCGAGCCCGTGGTTTCGATCTTGCCCGTGCCGTCCAGCACAGCGACCTCCACTTTCAAAAGCGTTCCGCCAAGCTCGGTGTAGGCAAGTCCGTTGACCGCGCCCACCTCATCCTCGGCATCGATCAGCTCGGGCAACAGTTTTTTGTTGCCGAGATATTCCGAGAGATCCTTGACATCGATCTTCACCTGCTTACAGTTATCGGCAAGCAGCCGCTTTGCCGCCTTTCGGCAGAGGGTTGCGATCGTGCGCTCAAGATTTCTCACGCCCGCCTCACGGGTATAGGCATCGATGATCTCAAGGATCGCGCCGTCGGTGATCTTCAATTGCTTTTTGGTAAGCCCATGACGCTTGAACTGCTTGGGGATCAGATGCGCTTTTGCGATCTCCAGCTTTTCACGCTTGGTGTAGATCGAAAGCTCAATGATCTCCATACGGTCAAGCAGGGGGCGGGGGATATTTTCAAGCGAGTTCGCGGTTGCGATAAACATGCAGTCGGAGAGATCGTAGGGGAGCTCCACAAAGTGATCGCGGAAGCTCTTATTCTGCTCACCGTCCAGCACCTCCAGCATTGCCGAGGTGGGATCTCCGTGACCGTCGCGCGACATCTTATCGATCTCGTCAAGCAGAATGAGCGGATTGCGCACGCCTGCCTGCGAAAGCGCGGTCATGATGCGCCCTGGCATCGCGCCGATGTAGGTCTTGCGGTGACCGCGAATGTCTGCCTCGTCACGCACACCGCCAAGAGAAATGCGCACGTATTTGCGGTTCATGGCACGCGCGATCGACGAAGCGACAGAGGTCTTACCCACACCGGGAGGGCCGACAAGACAGAGGATCTGCCCGCGCAGCTCGGGGCTCATCTGCTTTGCGGCGATGTATTCCACAATGCGCTCCTTGACCTTTTCAAGCCCGAAGTGGTCGGCATCAAGCACCTTTTGTACGGCTGTAAACTGTATGCGATCCTTTGTGGTCTTGCTCCACGGAATCGAGAGACAAACGTCAAGATAATTGGCGATCACGGTTGATTCTGCCGAGCCGAACGGTGTTTTTGCCAATCGTTCATTTTCCTTTAAGAGCTTTGCCTCCACCTCAGCCGGCAGCTTTGCCTCGGCAATACGTGCGGCAAATTCCTCAACCTCACCGCCTTCTCCAAGCTCTTCCTGTATCACTTTTATCTGTTCGCGCAGATAATATTCACGTTGATTGCGATTCATGCGCGCATTGACGCGTCTGCGGATCTTGGTCTCCTCGCGGAGCACCACCGATTCGGTGGCAAGGATCTCGAGCAGGGTCTCCGCACGGAAAAAGGGATCAAAGCACTCGAGCACCGCCTGCTTGTCGCGGTTGCGGACAAGAACATTGGAGGCGATAAAGTCGGCAAGCCTGCCGGGATCGTCAAACAGACGTGCGGCATTGAGCATATCCTCGCTGTTTGCGGGGAGGTAGGAGGCGTTTTTCTCAAGTGCTACCAGCATTTCGTGAATGCATGCCTCACCGCGTACGCCGCCGTTGTCGCGCAGTTGAATATGCTTGCAGATCAGATCTGCCTCGGTATAGGTGCTGTTTTTGCGATAGCGCACCACTATGGCGCGCACCAAGCCCTCGGCAATGATGCGCATGTCGCCCTCAGGCGTGCGGATCATCTGTTTGATCCTTGCAACCGTACCGACACGGTAATAGGGAAAGGGCTCCCCCTCGGTTTGCTCAAGAGCGGTTTCGTTATAAGCGGGTAAAAATATAAACGAGTTGCCCTCGCCCGCCGCCTTTGCCGCCTGCACCGCATCGTCGTCGCCCGGCTCAAAATTGAGCGTGAGCGAGGGGAACGCAACGGTGGCGCGCAAGGGGATCACGGGTAGGGTAACTTCTTCGGCTTTTTCAATGTAAGAGGACATTCTTTGGATCCTTTCGGGGTATTCGATGGTCGTTTTTACAATTATTATCTTATTATATCATACTTTATAAAAAATTTCCATAGGTTTCTGAAAAAAAGTTCCGCAAAACCCAATCTTTTTCCGCGAAAAAAAGACTTTTTTCGGTTTTTCGTATTTACTTATAAAAATTTTTATGTTATAATTATCTCAAACGCAAACGGGGGGAAAGGAGGTAGCTGCATGGAAGGGAAAATCTTTAAAGTGGAGTATGAGTCGCGATCCTATGAACTAACGGTTATTATTGACCGCGATTTTGGAACGTACAAGATAGACTTAAACGGCACTTTTCAGGAAAAAGGTCGGTTGAAACCGTCAAAGCATTATCTTTGCTTTCCCATGGAATTGGAGGGACATCGCTTTTTGACCGTTATCCGAAGATATAAAGACAATTTTTTAGCAGGCGAGGACGCTACCACCTATGAAGTTGACTGCTTTGCCGATGGGATTTCGATGTCTGATGAAAAATCCACATTCAAGGACTATTATGAAAAAACAAAAAAGAAGCCTCAAAGGCAATACTCCTCAAAAACCATTTGGAAATCTGTTGGTGCAAACGCCGTTTGCCTTATACTGATTGCAAGCCTGTTTTTGATTTTTCGTTTGGTTCAAAAAGTTTCATGGGATATTATTTTGCAAGACGTTGCAATTATAATAGGGTTTGACCTGTTTTTCGTTATACCT
>JAFTXB010000040.1 GCA_017461825.1 Clostridia bacterium | reverse complement strand
TGTATCTTGACGCCGACCTTCTCGACGTTCAGCTGCTCGGCCGTGGCTTTGCATGGCTGGATACCGGCATGATGGACAGCCTTGCCGAGGCGACCGATTTCGTGCGCATGATCCAGAACCGCCAGGGCATCCAGATCTCGGCACCCGAGGAGATCGCATATAAGAACGGTTGGATCAACAAGGAAGAGCTGCTCAAGTCGGCTGAAAAGTACGGCAAATCCCCCTACGGACAGCATCTGAAGAACGTTGCAGACGGAAAACTGCAATACTAAGGAGGACATCATGACCATTATCGTAACCGGCGGTGCCGGATTTATCGGATCGAATTTTGTATTCCATATGCTGGGAAAATATCCCGACTACCGCATCGTGTGTCTGGATAAGCTGACCTACGCGGGCAACCTTTCCACGCTGGAGCCCGTGATGGATAACCCCAACTTCCGCTTTGTCAAGGCAGACATCTGCGACAGAGAGGCAGTATACAAGCTCTTTGAGGAGGAAAAGCCCGATATCGTGGTCAACTTCGCGGCGGAGAGCCACGTCGACCGCTCGATCGAAAACCCAGGCATCTTCCTTGAAACCAATATCATGGGAACGGCTGTCATGATGGACGCTTGCCGCAAATACGGCATCACGCGCTATCATCAGGTGTCGACCGACGAGGTCTACGGCGATCTTCCGCTCGACCGTCCCGACCTTTTCTTCACCGAGACCACACCCATCCACACCAGCAGCCCTTACAGTAGTTCCAAAGCAGCCGCAGACCTGTTGGTGCTGGCGTATCACAGAACCTACGGACTTCCCGTTACCATCAGCCGTTGCTCCAACAACTACGGCCCCTACCACTTCCCCGAGAAGCTGATCCCGCTCATGATCGCCAATGCCCTGAACGACAAGTCCCTGCCCGTGTACGGCGAGGGTCTGAACGTGCGCGATTGGCTCTACGTTGAGGATCACTGCAAGGCGATCGACCTGATCATTCACAAGGGACGCGTGGGCGAGGTCTACAACATCGGCGGACACAACGAGATGAAGAACATCGACATCGTCAAGATCATCTGCAAGGAGCTCGGCAAGCCCGAGAGCCTCATCACCTACGTCACCGACCGCAAGGGACACGATATGCGCTATGCGATCGACCCGACCAAGATCCACTCCGAGCTTGGCTGGCTGCCCGAGACGATGTTTGCGGACGGCATCAAAAAGACGATCAAGTGGTATCTCGACAACCGCGAGTGGTGGGAGACCATCATTTCGGGCGAGTACCAAAACTATTACGAAAAAATGTATGGGAACAGATAAGCATGGGACAGATTAAAGTAGAAAAAAACGCAGGCGGCATCAAGGGACTTTGTGTCATTGAGCCCGCCGTACACGGCGACAGCCGCGGCTATTTTATGGAGACCTACAGCCTGCGCGACATGCAGGAAAACGGACTTGACATGACATTTGTGCAGGACAACCAGAGTATGTCGGTCAAGGGCGTTTTGCGCGGTCTGCATTTTCAAAAGCAGTTTCCGCAGGGCAAGCTCGTTCGCGTCATCAAGGGCAGCGTGTTTGACGTTGCCGTCGACCTCCGCCCGAACAGCGAAACGCGCGGAAAATGGTTTGGCGTGGAGCTGACCGAGGAAAACAAGAAGCAGTTTTATATTCCCGAGGGCTTTGCGCACGGCTTTTTGGTGTTGAGTGACACGGCGGAATTCTGCTACAAGTGCACCGATTTCTATCACCCGGGCGACGAAGGCGGACTTGCTTGGAACGATCCCGCCATCGGCATCGAGTGGCCCACGTTGGTCGGTGAATACAAGGGAAGCGCATCGGCAGAGGGTTATGCGCTTGCCGACGGCACGCCCCTCAATCTCAGCGAGAAGGATCAGAAATGGTGCGGCATCGCGGAGCTGTAAGCGGTAAGAGACCGTTCGCCGTTCTCTTGGCGGCAGCACTGCTTTTGACCGCGCTTGCAGGTTGCGTCCACTACGTCCCGCGTGAGGATCGCACCGAAGATACGACGGCAGAAGCAACCGAAGCACCGGAAGAAACAACCGCCGCAAACGAGACCGAAGATACGACCGCTATTGACACGGATTTTCCAAATGAGCCCGAAGATGGGCATACCAAGCGATATTAAAACAAAACATACCCGTTCCAAACGCACTTTTGTGTTTGAGACGGGTATGTTGTTTTATATATTATATTCTCCGCACATTTCCCCGCAAGGGCAAGTGCTTTTCATAGGCTTCGATCACCGCATCCACCTCGCGCGCGGTTTCGGTGGTAAACAGAAAATGCCTTGCCGTCACCTTGGCGCGCGCCAATGCGTCCTCTCGATCCGACATACACGTTGGAATGATGTTGTATATCACGTTGAGGTGCTCCCATTCACGCAAAACAGGAAATTCCACACCTCGTCGGTCGCGCAATTTCACGCTGTTTGCTTCGCATGATCGGCAGTCGGCAACTTCACGGATCACGCATTTTTCCAGCGTCATCAATGGTAGCCTACCGTACACGATCGCCGCTGTGTCCCCACCGATATCGCGGATCTGCGGCAGGGTCAGCTCGGGAGATAGAATGGACGATCCAATTCCCAGCGCCTCGATCTGTGCCACGCTTTCGGGGTTTGTCAGATTCAAGCGATAATCCCCCATCGGCACAAGTCCCGCATCACGGACAAGCGAAAGGTGCCCGAGATTTCCTACCAAGGCATATTTCGCCCCGCGCGACTTGGCATCGCACAGCATGCGCTTGATCGTCTCTGTCTCCCGATCAAATATCACGGGAGGCATCACCACACCGTCCGCCACTGCCTCAAAGCGTTGCAGGGGTAGAAAAATGCGGTCAAAATAAGCGCGTGCCCGCGGCGTGATCTGAGCCGGTTCATAAAACCGCGCGCTTTTGACCGAGGATCGGTCTGCCTCGGGAGGCTTTGGCGTATACGCTTTGCGGACGATCTCGTCTCCGTTTGTTTGTGCTCCAAAAGCAGCCAACGCACGGCGCCTGAGATCATTGAGCCGTGAGATCGGCATCATCAGTCCGCCGTCAAGCTCCAGCAAAAATTCCCCCACTGCATAGCACGTGCCGCCAAACTTGGAAAGATTGCGCTCTACCGTCTCATGCGTCAGCGGAGCGTTTTGCGCAGGCATGGGAACATCCCCCAAAACCGTTACCGACCGCGCACCGTCCGACAGTGTCAGCTTGGCAGGCGCATCGGCTTTTATGCTTGCAAAAACATGCAAGGGTATGCGTCGGGTAAGCCCCGCAAAAGGCTCCAGGGCGCGGGAATTTGTTTTGTCGGCATCGGAGCGCACCCCCAGCATGCCGTGCCCGATCTTTTGCGTGTAATATCCGTCGGTAAAACCGCCGCGTGAAAAGACCTCCGATAGCTCGCGCATTTCTTCCGCTGTGGCTGCGCGCCTCTCGTCAAGCAACCTTCGCCAGATCCGCGCGGTATCCCGAACGTATTCGGGTGCTTTCATCCGCCCCTCGATCTTGAGAGACGCAACGCCCATGTCGATCAGCTCGGGAACGTGTGCGGCAAGCGAAAGGTCTTTTAAGGACAGAGGGTATCCTTCTCTTCCCTTTTTGCCGCATCCTACACAGGAAAACGGCAGTCGGCAAGGCTGTGCGCACTCACCGCGGTTTCCGCTCCGTCCCCCCACCACCGAGGAAAACAAACATTGCCCCGAATGGCTCACACAAAGCGCGCCGTGAATAAACATCTCCACCTCAATGGGCGAGTTCTTCACAACTGTACGCAGATCAACAGCGGGGGTTTCGCGCGCAACGACCATGCGCGAAAAACCCAAAGCCTGCAATTTCTCTCCCATAGCGGCACTGTGCCCCGACATCTGCGTGCTGGCATGCAGCTCCAGATCGGGATAAACGCGTTTGATCGCCGCGGCACCGCCGAGATCGGCAACAATGAGCGCATCCACCCCCGCACACGCCGCCTCGCCCGCCGCATCCAAATACGCCGATAGCTCACGGTCGGTGACAAGTGTATTCAGCGTCAAATAAACCTTGACACCATAGGCATGAGCGCGCAAAACGGCGGAGCGCAAATCGTCTCCGCCGAAATTTTTCGCATGCATCCGCGCGTTAAAGGACGCGCCGCCAAGATAAATGGCATCTGCCCCCCCCTCAATCGCCGCGTCAAAGGCTTCGGGCGAGCCTGCGGGGCAAAGCAACTCGGGCAACCGTTTCATCGTGTCAGATATCACTGTAGATCAACATGTCAAACATATTGCCCACACGGTTTTTACCCGGCTTTTGATTCTTCTTGGATGTACTTTCCTCCGTAGCGGACACTTCCTCAACAGCAGGAGCAGCCTCGGACTCAACAGCCGCAGGAACAGGTGCCACAGGCTGCGCGGGCTGTTCAATTGCAGGCTCCTCGGCAGGAAGGTCAAATGCCGAAAGCTGCTCGGCTTCCGCTTTTGCTGCCGCGGTTTTGGGAAGTGCTTTTTCCTTTGCGGGAGCCACAGGCTCGGTAATCAAGGTAGAACGCTCCAACAGCGAGCGCATAACCTCGGCATCCTTGCGCAGATTTGCAAGCTCTCCCTCGAGCGACTCGATCTGCTTTTTCAGCTTTTCATTGTCAGCGGCAAAACGGAAGGCATCCTTTTCAACCTTTTTAAAAGCCTCTTGCATAGCGATACGCTCGGAGCAATAGGAAAGCGCGCACAAAAGAGCCGCCTCGTTTTTGGTGCAACGCGGGCTTTTGAGGTTAATATCCCGCATTCTGCGGTCAAGGATCCCAACAATATTTTCAACTTCATCGGGCGAGGCATCGCTGATAATATTAAGGTCCATATCCGCCACGGTGATGGTATATTTTTGTTTCATAATAACACAAAGCTCCTTTCATTCGCCAAGGAAGAGCCTGTCCTTTAGCGATGTGCGGCGCGCAAAAACGGTTGACACGCCGATATAAAATCATCTATATATTATTATACTATAAAATTTTGCAAATGAAAAGGGCTTTTTTTAAATTTTTTTCAAAAAAGCACAAAAAATTTCAGCCGATCGGACAAAAAACGCCAAAAGATCGCAAAAAGCCACCTTTTACTCACATTCCTCTCCGATCCGTCATTTTTTACGCCCGGCCTTTATCCAATTTTTTAAAATAAGAATTAGTTTTATTTTAAAAAATAAAAGGAAAGAGAGATAATACGCAATAAAATAATAAAAAAGTATTGACAAAGTATTATCTGCTATGGTAAAATAAATAGGCAACACAAAAGCGAGACACGACAAGAGAATACGGGGCGTTAGCGCAGTTGGGAGCGCACAACACTGGCAGTGTTGGGGTCAGGGGTTCGAATCCCCTACGCTCCACCAGGAAAAAGCACACATTTGTCTGCCAAGACAAATGTGTGCTTTTTTGGCTCTTTGTCAATAGTTGGGGTGAAAAAAATCTGACGAAAAGATAAAGAATTAAGGAATCGCATAGGAAAAGCGTCACGAAGCGTAGCGGAGTGGCGCTTTTCC
>JAFTXB010000039.1 GCA_017461825.1 Clostridia bacterium | reverse complement strand
CCGTCCTCACCTTCGAGGAGCTTCAGGCACTCTTTGACAGCCGAGACAGTGAGATCGAAACGCTTGAAGAGGGCGTTCTTGATAACGCATCCTACTTCGGCCGTATCTTCGCAAGAAGCGGAGGTCTTACCGATGCAGCGGCACAGGCTATGAAAGAGCAAAACATCGACTTTGAGATCAAGCCTGTTGTATGTGACGGTATTGAAGCCTGCCGTATGGCACTTCTCAAGCTGAACAAGGGTATTCTCGACGGCAACTTTATTGAGGGTATGGCTTGTATCGGCGGTTGTATCGGCGGTGCAGGATGCCTCACCCACGGAGAAAAGAACAAAGCTGAGGTTGATAAATACGGTCGCGAGGCACATGAAAAAAATATCAGCGATGCAATTTCGCTGTTGAAGTAAAGACAAATTCTAAAGGGCTTGCCGCTTGTGTAGGCGGTAAGCCCTAATTTTGAATACAGCAAAGAAGATCGCATCAAAGGAACTTGGATTGTCAAAAAAGATCGTATTGTTATCACCGATGGAGATACCACGGGACATTCCGGCAATACCAACCTTATCAAGATTGATGAGATATAACATAACAAAAAACGCCACCTTAGACTTTCATCTAAGATGGCGTTTTTGTTCGTATCAGAGCGAAACCTTTACGGCGAAGCCGCCGCTAAAGAAGTAAGTGTTCGTCTGAGCAGCGTTTGGTGGAGATTAGGAGAATCGGAACTCAAGCGTGCGATATGATACACATTTTCATCAAATTCAGTTTGCGCACGCTATAGCGTAATTTCAAAGCAAGCTTTGAAATTCGCAGAGTTCATCATTGCATCATTTTTCTTCAAATACAGAAAAAGGAGCTAATAGCCCCTTTTTCTGTATTTGGTGGAGGCGCAGGCTTTAAAACCGAACACCGCCATCGTGGTATGAATTTTGGCATAGCACCGAACTCCCCCGATGATTGGGGGCGGCAGCTTGCCGCTGGTGGAGATGAGGAGAATCGAACTCCTGTCCGAAAACCCCTTGATATAACCTTCTTCGTGGACAGTCTGTTATTTAGAATTCCCCTTTGAAAGCGCGAACAGACACGCTATTTCGCAAGGTAGCCCTTTTTTGCATGATCGGCTCAAGTGCGAACCACCGATGCATGTTCACCGCTGTGATGACGTTCAGTCCGAGGGCGCGGTACTCCTCGGAGGAACGGGCGACCCGCAGGTCGCGGCACTGCTGAGTTTTACGTCAAAAGACGCAAAACTCAGGCAGCCATAGCAACAGTATTGTTGTCGTTTATTTTTTAAGTTGGGCAGTTTACGAGTTTACCCGGCTCGCCACGCTTATCATACCTCAGAATCCCCGTCGAAACCATTGCACCCCCATATATGAATTACAGCTATATTATACACCATTTTTGGGCTTTTGTCAACAGCGTATTTTTATCAATCATTCGACTTTTATTCTAAAATTGTTTCAAAATGAGCCGTTTTTTTAAGTTTTTTTCGCAAATTTCATTTTTACCCTTGACAGATGTGCATGAAATATGATAGAATAATATGAACGAAAAAAGGAGCACGAAAAAAATGAAAAAAATCTTGGCATTGTTAATTCTTGCCTGTCTTTTGGTTTCTGTTGTTTCATGCATTGACATCAAAAAGAAAGATGATGAAAACGGCACCAACGCTGTTGTAACAGATGCGGAAGGTTCCGTTGTAACAGACGAGAAAGGCGATCCCGAAACATACCCACCGCAGGATACCGAAGAGACGACCGAAGGTGAACAGAGCACCGGCGGCATTAAAGACGGCGGCGCAAATACCGACGATGGTTACGGTCCTATGATTCCGATTGGTTAATCAAATAAAGATCAGGCTTTACGATGTGTAAACATTGAAAAGCCTGATCTTTATTTTTATTGAATATTACGAATCAAATGCTGTAATTTCTTGATCCAACAGCCAACGTATCCCCTCCGCAACACCGTACTTCCCTTTTGCGACAAATGCGGAAAGAGCTTTGAGCTCCTCGGGAGAGTTTGCCATACAAACCGAGGTTGGGCAAGTGCGGAACATCTCAATGTCATTTCCGCTATCGCCAAAACAGACCGTTTGCTCGATTGGGACACCGATAAGATTGCAGAATTTTTGAATCGCGCTCCCCTTGTTGCACCCCTCGGCAAAAATATCCGAATAAGTTGGCATATTGATAACGGTTGCACGACTGTTTGGCGCAAACTTGAAATCCACCGCCGGAACGACCGCGCAGTTTGTCATTGGATTTGTGACGAGCCATTCCCTTACCTGTGCCTTGATCGCCTCGATCTCATTTTCATCATCCATCATTTGAAAACTGATATTTTCCCAGCTTTCGGTACCATTGTAATGAAACTCACTTTTGGTTTTGACGGAATAATCGATCCACTTCATACACTCCTCCTCGGAAAAGTACGTAATGGCGA
The DNA here is from genome assembly GCA_017461825.1 of Clostridia bacterium. Taxonomy (GTDB): domain Bacteria; phylum Bacillota; class Clostridia; order Oscillospirales; family CAG-272; genus UMGS1865. The sequence continues at coordinate 20,754 of JAFTXB010000039.1, read as the reverse complement.
TTCGGTTTCCATGATACCACATATCCGACGCGCCGCAGATCATGCCATCCCAAGGGATATCCTTTAGCAACGGATACCGCACAAAGGCATTTTTGAGCGAACCTTTTGCGCGCCCCGTACATAGAAAGAGCTGATATCCTCTTTCCTTTGCCTCAAGCAACGCATCAAAATTCTCCTGCGGAATGATCGGTTTTGCTGTTTGCTTACCATCGGAGGTAACAATATTCTCTATCACGGTCAACGTACCGTCAAAATCGAAAAAGAGATTTCTTGTTTTCATTTTCTTATCCTTCGTATGATCGATCCTTCATATGTCTGTCAATATCGCGGGTTGCCTGTCTTGCCGCATCGGCATCACGCTTATCGTACAGCTTTTTGCCTCGGCAAAGCCCCACCTCGACCTTGACATGACTTCCTGAAAAATACAGCGACAGCGGAACCAAAGTATATCCCTTTTGCTGTACCAAGCCTTGCAGCTTCATGATCTCTCTGCGATGCATCAACAGTTTGCGGTCGCGCAAAGGCTCTCGGTTGAAGATATTTCCTTGCTCGTACGGACTGATATGCATGCCCGTAACAAACATTTCGCCCTTATCAAAAGAACAGTAGGAATCTTTGAGGTTAACACCGCCTGCGCGAATACTTTTGACCTCGGTGCCAAACAATGCAATACCCGCCTCGTATTTTTCCTCGACGAAATAATCGTGATATGCCTTTTTGTTTTGCGCGATGATCTTATTTGTTTCTTTCTTTTTTTCTGCCATATTTTTATCTTTCTCAGTTGTTTCTGTCGTTGTAAATAATCTCCTCATCGGGATAAAACAGCTCGCATTGTTCCCGTGCGATCTGCTCGATGAATTCACGGTTTTCGGATGATGCCAGCATGGCGTCAACCTCTGCCTTTTTTGCCTGTATCTCCTCTACAGTTGCCGCAAGCTCGGGGTCTGTTTGTCGCAACATCTCCCTGTACTCGGCGTAATTTTTCAAAAGCTCCTCTACCTGCTCACTCGAATCCAACAGCTCGCTCAGGCGTTCGATCTCCTCGTTGAGCCCTTCGAGCATAGCGGTCAGTTGTCTCTCCTCGTCCTTTAGCTGGTTATATCGCATAACGCTATTGGCGAATACGCCGACCGACACGACGACGAGCACCGCCAGAAGAACGCGCATCAGCAGTGTGAGACTGAATTGTTTTTTTTCCTTTTGCAATGTATTTCCCCCTTTTTGGCATCCTTTTTTTAGGCAACTCCTCGGGGATCAATCCGCACGCATCACGGCGCACGCGATCAAGCTGCCTCTCTGTAAAGTGCTTCCGCCCCGAACGTCTGTGGGCACGCCACACCCGTTTTGCGGCTGTTTCCAGCCATTTTTTGACCTGCCTTGCGAGAAAACGAAACGGAAGAGTTGAAAAAAACAGCAAATATCTCACGCAGGTCTCGATGAAAAATGCGATAACCTCAGAAAAGAGCATGACGAGCCTTCCCACGGTACCGCGATAGAGCAAAAACCCCGCTCCCGCCGCTAAAAGCGTGGGAAAACGAAAGTTTCCGTTATTTGCTTGATAAAACAAAAGGATCATTGCCACAGCCGCAAACACACAAAACAGCAGATCCTCAAAAAAAACGACGATCCCCAACGCGCGGCGTTCGGTTCGTCGCTGATAGGGCTTGAGAAATGGCAATTGAATCCCCTGCAAGCGTTTTGCCGCACGGCGGCTGTAATGTACCCCTAAAAAAACGCGTGTGATCCTCAACAAATCATATACTGCCGCAAGCGCTACACCGAGCAGAAGCGCATAAACGTACAGCCAAGCCAATGCAGATTGGGAAATATTCATGACAACAGCTTAGCGAAACAGCTTTGAAAAAAAGCCGTTTTTGCCATCCTTTTCACTGCTTTCGGTATCATAATAGACAACCGAGTCAATTTTGCCGTTCATTGCCACGATTCCCTGCTCGATATTGAGAATATGGATATGAAGCGACGCACCGGTGACCTCCATTGCTCCGCAGACCGTGGAAAGCACCACAGCCTGTTCGTCAAAGCTGATGACATCCGTTACGCCGCAAACCTCAAGGGAGCCTCTCCCCAAAATATTTACCCGATGCCGTTCGCAACCGTTTGTTGCCGTCTCCGCACTCATTTCACAAACCCTCCTTTATGGGATCTGCTACAACTTATGCGGAGAACGGCAAAAATATGCGGTTGCGGCTCGTCCTACATTTGATTATTCGATAACCTCGTATAGACTCGAAGCCTCTGCCTTGGAGGTAAACTCCCTGACATTGAGTACACGTACCTTTAAAGCGCGCTGACCGAAGGTAACCTCGATCACATCGCCCTCCTTAACATCATACGATGCCTTGGCACGCTTGCCGTTTACCGTAACATGCTCTGCGTCACACGCGTCATTTGCAACGGTACGGCGCTTGATGATACGGGAAACCTTGAGAAATTTGTCCAGACGCATTTCTCAGTTAAGCTTGTCCTTAAGAGCTTTGCTTGCACTAAAGGTTGCACGGCGGGATGCCGCGATCTCCACGACCTCACCTGTGCGGGGGTTTCTTCCGTTGTGAGCGGCGATCTCTTTGACTGCAAAGGTACCAAAACCGAGGAACTGTACCGATTCACCGGCAACAAGGGACTCCTCGATAGCGGCGATCATAGCGTCAACGGTTTGTGCGACCTGCTTCTTGGTCAGGTCATTTTCTTTTGCGATCTTGTCGATCAACTGTGTCTTGTTCATCAGAATATTCCTCCGAAATAAAAAATTTGGGGTACGATATTATTTTACCATATTTTTGCCCATTGTGCAAGAGTTTTTGCATGCAAAAACAGAAAAAAATAACAAAAAATCGAAAAAAAAATGTATTTTCAAGCTTTTTTCGACGCAATATCCTCTATTAAGCGCTCTGTAGCACAAAAAAGAGCGTGTTCCGCATCCACATCCAAAGCACGGGCAAGCGCTGTTACGCGCATGAGAAGAATACCGATCTCGGCTTTTGCGTCAAATTGCGGCGATGTAAGAGCAGCTTTTACCGCTTGGATATCAGCCTCTAACTTATTTAACTGTTCCTCGGGGGAGCTGTCGACCTCAACGCCTGCTTTTTTTCCGACTTTAGAGGCGCGCATCAATGCCGGCATCATCGGTGGAATGGCGCGCAGCTTTTCGACAAGCGTATTTCTCTGTTTTTCCTCGGTTTTGATCGTTTCCCAATTGGCAAGCACCTGTTGGCTGTTTTCAACCTCGGTCGTACCGAACACATGAGGATGACGGTGAATCATCTTTTTGGAAATATCGTCCACCACATCATCCACACAAAAACGTCCTTCCTCCGCTTCGATCTGTGCATGAAACATTACCTGAAACAACAAATCTCCCAGCTCCTCACGAAGCAAAACGGGATCCTCATTATCGATTGCCTCAACGACCTCATAGGTCTCCTCAATGAGGCATTTGCGGATACTGTGATGATCCTGCTCCCGATCCCACGGACACCCTTCATCGGAGCGCAAAATACCTGTAATGCGCGCAAGATCATCAAAAGTGTAGCGATCACGGCTTAAAAGCGCGGCGATCTCGTTTTTTTCTGACATAATTTTCAGTCCTTTCTTTTCTCAATGCATTCGATCTTTAGGGATCAAACGAAATTTCATCAACATTGTATAAAGCCGATCTCCCATCGGCATCGCCCGGATATCCTCCGCCTCAAAAACGCCGAAAAGGCAGGAAAGCAGGAGATAAAGCAGGCAGGCAAGCAAAATGCAGGCAGCCGAAAGCATAGAACTCTCCCCCATTCTGTGAGAAAGCGGCAAATAGAGCGCAAGTGCGGCACCAATTGATACCACAGACGCGCCAAACGGCTTAAAAAACAACGCAAAGAGCCCCTTTACCTTGCAAAGGCGTGAAGCAAAAAAGAGATTACATAAAACGACAACCGTATTACATAAAAAAGTGCTCAGCGGTGCCCCCATTAGTGCGACGCGGTCATTTCCGATCAAAAAATAAGCTGCTGCGATCTTCACGATTGCCCCTGCTACAAGTGACAAGATCGGTCGATTGACCTCGCTGTAGGCATGAAGCACCGAGTTTGTCGCCGTGATCATGCAGGATAAAAATACCGAAATACCGAGGCAGGACAGCAAAGGTGCGGCAAGAGCGACCGCCTCGGGTTCCCTACCAAAAAGCAACGAAAGGATCGGTTGCGCAAACGCAGATACTCCCAAAGACGCAGGGAGGGCAAACAGAGCTGTTAGTCGGTAGGAGCTGTTCACCATCATTGCCTGTTTTTCGCGATCTCCCGACGCAATGGCGGCAGAAAGCATGGGAACAAGCGGCAGCGCAACTCCGTTTACCAATGCAGGTAACAAACCATAAACCGAAAGAGCAAGTGTAGTATAACTTCCGTATGCCTCATTTGCCGCAACCTCCGAAAAACCGATCGACTGCAAACGGCGAAGGATCATTGTCATATCGATCAGCTTGGTCAGGCTGACGAGCGACGCGCCAAGCGTCATGGGAATGGCAAGTTTACAAAGGCGCTTCCATGTTTCGCGATAGCTCGATTGCTCGCCATCCTTTGCGTCGCTCAAATCGGAACGAAAGCGTATTTTCTCCACGATTAAATAAAGTGTGGACAATGCGGTTCCAAGTGTCAATCCAATGCCGGCAAACGCCGCAACGGTTGCGGTATCAAAGCCTTTTTGGAGAGCAAAGCGCGCCAACAAAAGCCCGAATAGAAGCTTTCCTGCCGATTCGATGACCTGTGAGATTGCCGTAGGGAGCATTTTTTGCCACCCCTGAAAATAACCTCGCAAAGCCGAAGAAAGGCAAACAAAGAACACGGTTGGCGCGATTGAAAGAATGCACCAATAAGCGTTTTCACTTCGGATCATATTGCAAAAGTGCTTTGCAAACAATACCATAACGGCACTCCCCACGATGCCTACCGCTAAAAAAACGGTCAATGCGGCACGGTAGATTCGCCGTACTGCCCCCATCTGCCCTTTTGCAAGTGCAGAGGAGATCAACACCGAAAGCGCAACGGGAAGACCTGCCGTTGAGATCACGCAAAACAGCGCATAGATCTCATACGCAGAATTGAAATAGCCCATGCCCTCGGATCCAAGATACGTGAGCATGGGAATCTTGTATATAAGGCCGATAATTTTGACGAGCACGGTGGAAAGTGTGATCCAGAGAACTCCCGAAAAAAATGTTTTTTTGGTATTGGTTTCCACCGTGCCTGCCATAGCGATGCCTCCGTTTACTCAATCAAAATAATGAGCAAACACCTCACGGGCTTCATAGCGGAGACGCTCCTCATCAATAGAAGTATACTCACCGTTTCGGTAAAGTATGCGTCCATCCACCATGGTAAGCATTACATCGGAGCGATCGGCACTGTATGCCAGCATTGCATAATCATCGTAAGCGGGCATATTGTGAAGCGAATTGCGATCGATCAGCACAAGATCCGCACGGTTTCCGACCGCGATTCCACCGCAATCGGTTCTTCCCTGCGCGCGCGCACCGTTTACTGTAGCGATCGGCAGCATTTCCGAAGCTACCGTAATCGCAGGATCGCGGGAAACGCCCTTGTGCAAGATCGCCGCGGTTTGCATTTCGCGCAAAAGATCCAAGCGGTTGTTAGAGGCAACGCCATCGGTTCCGAGACCGACATTTACGCCTCGGTCGAGCATTTTTCGCAAAGGCATTACGCCGCTCCCAAGTTTAAGATTACTGACGGGATTATGCGCCACGCTCACACCCTTTTGCGCCAATATCTCAATATCATGATCCTCTACCCACACGCAATGCGCTGCGGTAACGGGAACATCCAAAACACCGGTTGAAAGAAAGAACTCGGCAGGTGTCTTTCCGTGCCTTTCTATACACTCGCGGTGCTCTTTTTCGGTCTCGGAAAGATGGATCTGCATTCCAAAGCCGTACGCTTTTGCATAATCGGCAAGGTCACGGCAGGCACGCGGCACATTTGTATACTCGGCATGGAGTGAGAGATCAACGCGGATGCGTCCGTCGTCGTAGCCGTGATATCCGCGGATCAGATCCATCGTTTCTGTAAATCTGGAATCGGCACGAATATCGATATCGGGATCAAAGGATACGATGCTGCGCGACAGATTTGCCTTGATCCCGTACTCGGCAACAGCATCGGCAACAGCATCTTCAAACATATACATATCCGAAAAAGAAACGATACCGCCTCGGAGCATTTCGGCAATTGCAAGCTTGGTTGCAACATTCACACTTTTGGCAGTTAAACGATCCTCTGCGGGAAAAATACGCTCGTTAAGCCAACGGTCAAGCGGCAGATCCTCTCCGTATCCGCGAAAAAGCGTCATTGCGGCGTGACAGTGGATATTGTAAAATCCGGGAATCAAAAGATTTCCTTTTCCTTCAACAACTTCACAGCCTGCCGTATCGGGGAGCTCGGTTGAAATCGACGTGATGCGCCGATCCTCCACCGTTATGTGAACCGGATTGCTTTGATATCCGTATTCCGGAAGAAGTGTGACATTTTTGAGAATGGTCTTCATGTTTATATAAATTCCTTATAAAGTGAATTTTCTGTCATAAATTCGGACGGAATCGTCTCCACCTCGGAAAGAGTGTGCAGGATCTCCTGCGCCCGTCCGTAAAATTGACCGTTTTTTGAAACACGGCCGAGAATATCGCATAAATATGGCTTGAGCATTCCGAGCTCATACGGCATGGTCGAATCTATAAAATAGTGACAGCGGAAAGCATTTGGGAAAATGCTTTTTTCCTCATTTTCTCGCACGCTTTGCCACAAATAAAAGGTAAACTCGGGTTCCGACGCGCGATAACGGAAATCGCGTACCAAACGGCGCATCAAACGGATCTCGTTTGGCTCGAACACCTCATCCTTTACACGGAGAGAAGTTGATGGACAAATATAGATGCTTTGATAGGCACCTCTTTCCAAAAAGCTGTTGACCTTTGGATAAAGCGTCTGTATCCCCTCAAACAGAAAAACATCCTGCGGAAGAGGCTCGATGATATGCCCTGCCGTACGCCTCCCCGTTTTGAAATCAAAGTGCGGCATCTCGGTCCTTTTACATGCGAGAAGACTCTCTGCTTTTTCTGCCAAAAGCTCGACATCAATGGTATCCTCGGAGTCGTAGTCGATCTCCACATCGGGAGACATTTCGGCTTTCTTGTGCAGGATCTCAAGATCATAATAAAAATCATCGATCGATATAACGTATACACGGTGTCCGTGCCGTTCCAGATAATCGGTCAACTTGTTAGCGGCGGTCGTTTTTCCCGAACAGGTGGGACCTGTCAAGCCCAATAAACGCAACTCAGGTGTGCGCGACACCTGCCTTGCGACCTCAATCATATCCCGCTCCAGTCGCGCGTCGCATTCCTCCACAAACGCGCGTTGCAAAGCGGGTGAAGTGAGATATTCAACATTGATGCATTTCAAATCATTCATCCTTTCCGACGGAAAAAGCGACCTTCTTTGGATCAAAGCAAGCCTTCGCTGAGATAAAAGCGCTCCATTTCGGCAATCTTTTCTTCAACGCTTTCATCCTTGAGGTACTCATAAGGGTACTTTGGATAAAACAATCGATTGATCACAGGCTTGCCGCCGTTTTGCGGACGGTAATTGACCATTTTGGAAACAGCCCCCGCTCCGACGGCGAAAATGGAATGTACTTCTTCCATCATATAAACATTATAACGCCCTTCTGCTCCTTCTAAGGCAAAGCCGACATTTTCGAAATTTCCAACCGTATTTTTTTGTCGGTACATATAATACGGCAGATATCCAACCTCCTGTGCCTTGAGCTGGGTATAATCCACGCATTTACCCGCATCGCCGCCGCGCAAGGAATAAACATGGCTTCCCTGCTTTAATATCTCAGCTGCCTTTTTAACGCAAAAGGTATGTACGGTAATATTTTCGGGACGGAGAGCGAGGATCTTGTCAAAGGTGGCGGAAAAGGTCTTGAAGCTATCGCCAGGAAGTCCTACGATAAGATCGGTATTGATATATTGGATCCCCGACTCACGCGCGATATCAAAAGCACGCAGAAAATCTTCGGAGCTGTGGGATCTGCCGATATTCTGCAATACCTCGTCACAAAGCGATTGCGGATTGACACAGATACGTGAAACACCGTACTCCTTTGCAACGGCAAGCTTTTCGGCTGTAATGGTATCTGGTCTGCCCGATTCAAGCGTGTATTCCTCAAGCGCCTCCACATCGGTCAACTCGGCGATCTTTTGAAGCAGAACACGAAGCTGATCGGCAGTCAGGATCGTCGGGGTCCCCCCTCCGATATAAACGGTTCGAACGCGCAGTCCCATATCGTTGATCTTGGAAAAGGTCACTTCCAGATCTCGAACCAAATGCACGAGATATTCCGGAATCAACGACAAAAGCTTTGACGAAGTATAGGAAACAAACGAGCAGTACGAGCATCGGCTGGGACAAAACGGAATGGCAACGTAAACGCTGCAATCCCGCGGATCGGGAGACGCGATCAGCTTTTGCTCATTGAGTGCAACATCGGTGGCAAGCGCCGCCTTTTTGGGACTCACAAAATATTCGTTTGAAAGTGTTTTTTTCACTCTCGTCTTGCTCAACCCGGATTGCAACAGCTCGGTTGCGACCTTGGATGGGCGAACACCTGTGAGCATTCCCCACGAAGGGCGGTAACCAAGCAGCTCGCCGCAAGCCGAGATCACAGCGGCTCCGCAAGCAAGTTTTACGGTCTTGTCTCTGTCATAGCGTCCGTCAAGCGGATATTCTTTTTCCGCGCTTGCCGATTTTTCACCAAGCGTAACGTTTACCGCAATTTTAACGCTCTCCTCGGTTTCAAAAAGCTCCAATTCAAGCGACGGTACATCTGCATCCTCTTCTTCTGCCGCGCCGAACTTTGCTCCCGGGAAAAAGATCATACAAAGCGTCTGGATATAGTATACGTTGACGTCTCCCTTAAGTTTCAACTTCATGTCAAAAATTCCTTACTTTTTCTTTTTCAGCACTTCGCTGTCCATAACAATGGTCACAGGGCCTTCATTCACAAGGCTGACCTGCATATGCGCTCCGAAAATGCCCGCGCCCACGTGCCTGATCTCCGCCGCAAGCAACTTTTTAAAATATTCATACAGGTATTCCGCCGTATCGGGCTTTGCCGATTCGAGAAAATCGGGACGGTTGCCGTGTCGATAATTGGCGAGCAAGGTGAACTGCGAAATAACCAGTGCCTCGCCGCCGATATCCTTGATCGAACGGTTCATTTTTCCCGCGTCATCCGGAAAAATGCGCAGATTTGCTATCTTTCTGCAAAGCAGCTCCGCATCGAGCTCGGTATCTCCCTCAGCGACCCCTAAAAGGATCATATATCCGCGTCCGCAGCTACCAACGGTCTTTTCATCTACCGCTACAGAGGCACCCGAAACGCGTTGAATCACAGCCTTCATGTTTTTCTCCTCTTATTGTTTTACGAAAATCCGCGCAGAATATTATCAACTCCCGAGAGTCCGCGCAAACGGGATACAATGGAATTGAAATGGTCGATATTGCGGCACCCGACTTTAAGATTGATGATCGAGCTGCCGTCATTGCGATTATTGACACTGACTTGCAGGATCGAAACTCTCATATCCGCCAAAACAGCGGTGATATCGGCAAGCATACCGATGCGGTCGTCGACATAGATCTGCAACAGCGCCTCGTAGATGCTGCGTCCGTCGCCTCTTTCCTGCGATGCCTCCCAATGTGCTTCCTTCCATCTCTCTGCATTTTCGGGATTGTTTCTGCCCTGAATAACATTGGGACAGTCGATCTTATGGATCGAAATTCCAAAGCCCTTTGTGACAAAGCCGATTACCGAGTCTCCCGGCAGAGGATTACAGCACTTGGCAAACTTGACCATACACCCTGCCTCACCGTCAACGATAATTCCGCTGTTGGATTTGATGTTTTTGGGTCTTTCGACCACAACGATCTTTTCGGGCTGTCTTTCGACGGGAGTGGGCTCGGAGGCTTCGACCTTGATAAGCTTTTCACATTCCTCCTGTAAGCGCACAAGGATCTTTGATATCATCAAGCCACCATAACCGATAGCATTATAGAAATCCTCTGTGCTGTTAAAGCCCATACGAACGCTGAGCGCCGAAGCAACGGCTTCTTTTTGTGCCTCGGTACAGCCCTTGCGAATCTTTTTGATCTCGGCATCGACAGCGCCCTTTCCCATTACGATATTATCAGCGCGCTTTTCCTTTTTGAACCACGCGCGGATCTTGGATCGCGCGGAGCTCGTCTTAACGATATTCAGCCAATCGCGGCTGGAGCCCTTGGAGGCTGAGGAAGTCAGGATCTCCACGATCTCTCCGTTTTCGAGAGTTCGATCGATCGGAACGATCATACCGTTGATCTTTCCTCCGATCATTTTTTCTCCCACAGCCGAGTGAATGGCGTAAGCAAAGTCAATGACATTTGCACCGCTCGGCAAAGCAATTACATCTCCCTTGGGTGTAAACACGAAAACCTCGTCGTGGAAGATATCGGTTTTGAGTGCATTCATAAACTCTTCGGGATCGCGTTGCTCGTCTTCGGTCTCGATCAAGCGAGAGATCCACTCGAGTTTTCGATCCATTTCTTCCTTGGAAGATGCACCCGACTGGTATTTCCAGTGTGCCGCGATACCGTATTCCGCCACATGATGCATATCCCATGTCCGGATCTGTACCTCAAACGGAATACCGTCCCGTCCGATGACGGTGGTATGGAGTGATCGGTACATATTGGGCTTTGGCGTAGAAATATAGTCCTTAAAGCGCCCTGGGATGGAATTGAACATCTCATGGATCAGTCCCAAAGCAGTGTAGCACTCAAGCTCGGTGTCCACAATAATACGCAAAGCGTAAAAATCGTAAATCTGATCAAACGATTTATTCTGATTGTACATTTTTTTATAGATAGAATAAACCGATTTAATGCGTCCCTCAAGCGCAAAATGTATATGATTCTCGCGCATCTTTTGATCAACGATCGAACGTATATTTTCAATAAAACCGACATTTTCGCCGTATTTTTCTTCGATATGGGTGTGAACCTCCTCGTATCCAATGGGATCGAGGTACTGAAGGCCGAGATTTTCGAGTTCCTGCTTCAGTCTTTGCATACCCAGTCGATGTGCCAAAGGAGCGTATACCTGCATGGTTTCAAGAGCCGTGATACGGCGCTTGTGATCGGGCTTGACAGCCAAGGTGCGCATATTGTGCAAACGGTCGCAAAGTTTGATAAAGATCACGCGAACATCCTTGGACATGGCAAGCAGCATCTTTCGAAGGTTTTCGATATGCGCCTCTTCCTTGTCCTCGACCTGTAGGGTGACGATCTTGGTAAGTCCGTCCACAAGCAATGCCACGTTGGCACCAAACTTTTTTTCCACCTCGCGCAGATTGGTCTTTTCCGAACAATCCTCCACCGTGTCATGGAGCAGCGCCGCGCAGATCGAATCGGTGTCCAACTCCAGCCCTGCCACGATCTCCGCCACGGCAATAGGATGAGAGATATATGCCTCTCCGCTAACGCGGAATTGCCCCTCGTGAAGCTCGTTTGCGTATTCAAATGCAGCTTTGATCTTTTCAACATCGTACTTTTTGCCGGTTGCCTTTAATATATCCAACAAACGGCTGATGTCGGTGTGTACGCTACCCTCGTTTAACATAAATAATCCTTTCGTAGGAGTTGCATTTCAAGACTTGCGCAGCTGGGTCTTCAGCTTTCGCAGGATCGATGATTTATCAATATTGGTTTTTTCGGCACGGTAGCCAAACTCAAACAAATACCGATCGGGTGACGGCTCGGTCACTCCGCACACTTGCAGCTCCTGCATGATGCGAATGATAAATTTCAATTTGATGTAGTTGATATGCGTATCCGAAAGCATTGCCAGCATGCGCCGCATGCTAAAAATCGTGTGCCCTGCCCGATATTCCTTTCGGAGTAATGAAAACACGAGCGCGATATCGTCACGGCTCGGTAAAACCTCCTCGGAAAGATCATACGGAGCCCCACCTCGGATCTCCTCGTAGCGAGTGATCTGTCTTTCAAATTCCTCTTCAAAATCTGCCGCGTGCCGCATATCCTGCACGATCAGCTGTAAGGAAGTTACATTTTGGAATTCATTGATATTCAATTGAAAAAGGAGATCCACGGTTTCCCAAAGTTCAAAATCGAACTGTGCGGGACCCGTTCCAAACCAAACCGCGCTCAATTCGATTCCGTCCTTTTCAAGAACCAACCGTAAATGTTTTCCGCCCCCCATTGGAACGATGCGCATAATACGGACATTGCGCAGCACCAGATTCGGTACGGGATTGGAGATGCCAAAAGGCTCCATTGACGCGATCTCCTGTGCCAATGTCATGGTCAGATCGCGAACACCCACCTCACAATCGGCATCCACCGACACGCAAAGTGCCTCCTCGTCAAGATGCTCGGCGGCATATGTGTTGATTTTTCGGCGAAACGCCTCGATATTACATCTGCGCACACTGAGCCCCGCGGCGAGCTCATGCCCGCCAAAACGAACCAAAAGCTCCTCACAATGCATCAATGCCTCTACCAAATTGACCCCCTTGATGCTTCTTCCCGAGCCCTTTCCGATATCGGTGCCGAGAGGCTCTCCCTGTGTTGTACCGTCAAATGAGATCAGAATTGACGGCAAGCCGTAACGCTCGGTGATACGTGAAGAAACGATTCCTATGATCCCTTGATGCCACGAATCGTCATCGATAACGATCACACGGTCATGCTCGCGGTCAAGCGTTTCGTCGATCTTTTTATACGCCTCCTCGGCAATACGGTTTTCCTCGGTCTGTCTTTCCAAATTCAATCGACAAAGCTCCTCTGCCAAAAGCTCGGCATTATTTGAATCTTCGGCAAGAAGCAGCTCCACCGCGATTGATGCGCGGCTGACGCGTCCCGCGGCATTCATACGGGGGGCTATCGTAAACCCGATAAATCCGGAATTGATCTTTCTTTTTTTGGGATAACGCTCGTTTTTTCCGCCCGTTGCGGCATCGATGAGTGCGCGCAGACCCGGGCGCTTGGTATTTTCGATCATGCGTAAACCGAGCGCAATGATCAATCTGTTTTCGTCGATCACAGGCATGACATCGGCAATCGTACCGATGGCAACCAGATCTGCGTAAGTGCGGCATATGTCGGAAACGCCCTCCATTTCGGGTCTTCCCTCCCGTCGGCACCGATCCATCTCAAGCGCGCATATGACCTTGAAGATCACACCAACGCCCGCCAATTCCTTAAACGGATAGGGATCTCCCACACGGTGCGGATTGACAACCGCGACGGCATCGGGAAGCTCGGGGCGGCATTCGTGATGGTCTGTGATGACCGTTTCAATTCCAAGCGAAGCCGCATACGCCGTTTCATCAATGGCGGTAATGCCTGTATCAACCGTGATCATCAGCTTGACACCGCGCTCCTTTAAACGGTCGATGGCAGCGCGTGAAAGTCCGTAGCCCTCGGTCATACGGCTCGGAATATAATAGCCAACATCGGCACCGTAAAAGGTCAAATACAGATACAAAAGGCTAACGGAGGTTACGCCGTCAACGTCATAGTCACCGTAGATCGCAATTCGCTCGCCCCGCTCGATGGCTTGATTGATACGCTCCACCGCAGGCTTCATATCCAACATCAAAAAAGGATCGTGCAAGCACGCCGTTTCTTGACGAAAGAACGCTTCAACTTGTTTTACAGTGCGATAGCCGCGTGTATAGAGCAGAGTCGACATCACTGTTGAAAGCCCTGAGCCCGCAGATAATGCCGCAATTTCCGAATCGATTGCCGCATTTCCTTTTGTGTATCGAAATGCCCATTTTTTGATCTTGCGGTTCTGTTCCATTTGTGAGACCTCCTTTCCGTGCCATTGGCAACGATTTATCTTTGTATAATCAAATTCAAATTTTATGGGTGCGTTTCCGTTTTTTCAAGATCGGCCGTTTGAACGATCTCGGTAATGCGCACGTCAAAGCGCTTTTTTTGCAAAGTCTTGGAATAAACAAACAAACCGATAAAACAAGCAACAAACGCAACAATCGACAAAAGTGCCTGCATAGGCGCTTGCATACGGCAAAAATATCCAACCGCAAAAGCAAGCCCTGCCGCAATAAGGGGCATTAAAAACACCAACACGGCGTACCACAGCACGCGTTGCGTTTCGGTCTCGATTATAACGGTATCCCCTACCCGCGCGCCTACTTCATTTTCGGCAAGTGCGGAAAAATTTCGGTCTCCACCCATCAACGAGCAGACCGAACAGCCCTTGCCGTCCTCGTTTTTATGACACCCTTCACAAGCTGAGGTTCGTTCGGTTTCAACCACAGCCCCTTTTTCCGAAAGAGCGATCACCTTTGCTTTTGTTCTCATGCGTTACTCTCTTTTCCGTTTATCGGTGCAAAGCGTTCGATCAATGCCGTTGCACAGCGAATACCGTCAACGCCCGCACTGGTAATTCCGCCCGCGTAGCCCGCTCCCTCACCGCATGGATAGATGCGATCGTGTCCGATGGCTGTCAAGGTTTCGGGAAGTCTCAAAATGCGGAGCGGTGCCGAGGTGCGTGTCTCCGCCGCTGTCAAAACAGCGTCTGGAGCATCATATCCCCTTAGTTTTTTGCCAAACGACCGCAAGCCGTACCGCAGCTCATCGGTCACAAAGCTTGGAAACACCTTCGCAAGATCGGCAACGCGCGCCTTTCCTCCGCGATAGGACGGAAGTACGCGCCGCGGCTCGCTACATTTGGTTTCTCCGAGAAAGTCGCCGACCGTCATAATCGGCGCATAATAATCACTGCCTCCCAAACGAAAAGCCGCACGCTCCAATCTACGCTGAAATGCAATGGCTCCAAGTGCCGCGTTTCCGTTTTCGGGTTCAATATCCTCAACCCTGACCGAAACCGCCACAGCCGCGTTTGCGTTGGAACCGCTTCTTGCGTGGTCGCTCATTCCGTTAACCACAAGCCCGCCCTCTTCGCTTGCCGCCGCGACGACCTCGCCGCCCGGGCACATACAAAACGTATATACACCGCGTCCTGTACGGGTGTCGGAAAGTGTATATTCGGCAGGTCCGAGGTTCGGATGCCCCGCAAACGGTCCGTACAATGCTTCGTCGATATCACTTTGCAAATGTTCGGCACGTACCCCAACCGAAATCGGTTTGGGTTCAATGGCAAAGCCCTGTTCGATCAAATAGCGATACGTATCGCGGGCACTGTGTCCGATTGCCATGATCATGGCACCGCAGAAAAATTCGCCCCGATTTGTTTGTACCGCCAAACCTTTGCCTGCGAGCTCACGAAAGCCGTTCATTCGGCAACGGTATAAAACCTCGCCTCCAAGTCTCTCGATCTCACACAGCATAGCAGAGACCACCTGCCGTAAAACATCGGTACCGATGTGCGGTTTTGCCTTGAGCATGATCTCCTCGGGAGCGCCGAAGCGCAAAAGTGTTTTCAAAACGTATCCGCAACGGTCATCGTTGATGCGTGTGACAAGCTTTCCGTCCGAAAATGTCCCCGCGCCTCCCGCGCCAAACTGGATATTGCTTTCGGGATCCAACACTCCGCTCTCGCGAAACGCGGCAACATCCAAAACTCGCTCCTCAATAGGAGCACCTCGGTCGATCAAAATCGGCGCGTAGCCGTTTTCCGCCAGCATCAATGCAGCAAACAGACCCGCAGGTCCCATTCCCACGACCAAAGGACGAGCAGTAAGCGTTTCGGAACCGTAGCGAGGTTTCAGCGAACGCTCACAGAGCAGCCTTGCGTCGGCACGCTTCAGTTGAAGCTCCGCATAGCTCGCCTCGGGGCGATCCGACTCCGCCAAAACTGTATATTCCAAACGCACATCATCGTGTCGCCTTGCATCCACCGACTTTTTATAAAGCCGAAAATGAAGCGTGGAGGTGGAGATCCCCGCCCGCTTCATTTTGTCTTTTGCCCTTTTTAAAACCTCCTCCTCAGGGGCATCGGGTGAAACGCGTATGCCCCCTATGAGGATCTTTGCACCGTTTTCTTTCATCATTCCGCTACTTCGGTGTTTTGATGGGCGGAATGACGCTCGTACATTTTTGGTTCCGTGATATCAACAACCATCAACCACATGAGCAACGAAAACAAAAGGCACAAAAGCTTTGGCAAAAGATTGAGCCGTTTGATCCTTTTCCCTACCGTTTCGGAGGGGGATGACATGTGCCCAATGATATTCTTTTTCATGTTGATCCCCTTTCTCAATCCCGTTTTTTACCGCCTGTCGGATTTGGCTGCCCCTCGGTTCCCTCCGGTGTGGAATCTTCCTCAGCGGCCGAACCGAACAAACGTTCAAATTCCTTTTCAACTGCCTCGTTTTTGGTTGCAACAGGGGGCTCTGCCCTACCGAGCTCCTCCATCATTTGCAAATATTCATGACGCATATTGGCGCGCTTTTGACGGAGATAGGTCTTACCTCCAACATAGGTCATCAAAATATCAAACAGCGTTTTTTCATCCACTCCGCGTAGCAGTTTGCCGTTTTGTGCGACAGACACCGTACCGGTCTGCTCGGAGACAACAACAACAAGCGCATCGCTGACCTCGGTTACCCCAACAGCGGCACGGTGTCGGGTTCCCATTGTTGTACCAAAATCCATATTTCCGCGGGCGGAGGGCAACACACAGCTTGCCGCATGAATACGCATATCCCGTATCACCAAAGCACCGTCATGCAGAGGCGCTTTGTTGAAAAAAATATTCTGCAAAAGCTCGGACGTCACACGCGCATCCATAGGCTTACCCGTTTGAATACAATCTCCAAGCTTTGTCAAACCTTCAAATACGATGAGGGCTCCCGTATGGCTCTCGGACATTGCCGAAACAGCCTTAACGGTCTCCCGCGCCATGGATCTTGCCTCCTCCATTCTCTTGTTCGACAAGCGATTGCTGAACGGGTTGAGAACGGTGAGATTTCCAATGCTTTCAAGCGCGTCGCGGATCTCTGGCTGAAAAATAACGATGACACAAAAGAAAGCCGATGCCGAAAAAAGCCTTACGATATAAGTCAATGCGGGGAGCTCCAGCAAGGCGACAAGAACACTGAATACAACAATGGCTCCCAGCCCAAGCATGACACGACCGGCACGTCTCGTTCTGAAAAAGCGATACAAAATATAGAGACTGACAGCAAGCAAAAGGACATCTGTGACATCCTTCCAATCCATATGTTTAATTGGATCCCAAACGAATCTCAGACAAAAATCGCAGATCCGTTCCCACACGTTTTCCAAAACATCCATCGGTGCGCCCTCCGCAGATGATCCCGCTCTTGGCGGTATAATTGATACTTATTTAATATTATATCATATCCAGCTCAAAAAACCAATACTTTTTCAGAAAAAAAACAGATTTTTTCGATATTTTTTTACAAAAAGACCGCTCTGCTGTATACAGAACGGTCTTTGGAATTATTTTTCGGTATCGTCGTGATATGCGCCGCGTGCTTTGAGCATTTCTGTTTTGATATCCCAAAGCTTTTGAGACAAGTCAACGTAATAGTTGTGGGGGTTGCTGAAGCGGCGTACCTCGTCCCACATTCCCGCGATCTCCTCTTCGCAATGGCGGCGGATATCGGCAAGAGTGGGCAACTCGTATACCTGCTTGCCGTCCTTGAAGATCGGCACGAGCAACTCGGTTGCGGTAAAGTTTTCCAAGGTCTTACGTTTCCACGTGTGGTGGGGATCGAAGATCTCCAAAGGCTTGGTATCATCAACCGTTTCGTCCCAGACGCAAAGCAGATCGGCTTCTGCCTTACCCGTGTCACGTCCGCGCAGACGGTAGACCTTTTTGAAGTGCGGCGTGGTGATCTTACCCACGTTTTCGCTGATCTTGATCTTGGGTTTGATGCTCCCGTCCTCGCGCTCCACGGCACACAGTTTGTAAACACCGCCGAACACGGGGTCGCTCTTGGCAGTGATCAAGCGCTCACCCACGCCAAAGGCATCAACCTCGGCGCCCTGACGGATCAGTTCACGAATGAGATATTCGTCAAGCGAATTGGAAATAACGATTTTGCACTCGGTCCATCCCGCATCGTCAAGCATTTTGCGCACCTTTTTGGTGAGATAGGTAATATCACCCGAGTCGATGCGGATGCCGCACTTGCGGATCCCCTTGGGAGCCAGTACCTCGTTAAAGACGCGAATGGCGTTGGGAATACCCGATTCAATGACGTTATAGGTATCAACAAGCAGGGTTGCGTTGTTGGGATAGATCTCGCAATAGGTCTTAAATGCATCGTATTCAGTGTCAAACATCTGCACCCAAGAGTGCGCCATGGTACCCGTTGCGGGAACTCCGTAAGCGAGGTCAGTAATGGTACATGCCGTTGCATTTACACCGCCGATATAGGCAGCGCGTGCGCCCAGAATGGCGGCATCTGCTCCCTGCGCGCGGCGAGAACCGAATTCGCTGATCGCTCTGCCCTTTGCGGCTCTCGTCAAGCGTGCGGCTTTGGTGGCGATGAGCGACTGATGATTGAGCATCATCAAAACGTAGGTCTCGATAAACTGTGCCTCAATGGCGCGACCGCGCACGATCATCAGCGGTTCACCCGGGAACACAACCGTTCCCTCGGGGATCGCCCAAATGTCACCGTTGAATTTGAAATCCTTCAAGAATTCCAAAAAGGCCTCTGAAAAACAACCTTTGGTACGGAGATAAGCAATGTCCTCCTCTGTAAAATGAAGATCGTTGATGTACTCCACGACCTGCTCCAGTCCCGCAACGATTGCAAAACCGCCGTTGTCGGGATTGTTGCGGTAAAAGACGTCAAAATAGACGATCTTGTCCTTCATCCCGCATTCAAAATAGCCGTTGGACATGGTCAGCTCGTAAAAATCGCAGA
This sequence comes from Clostridia bacterium, assembly GCA_017461825.1. GTDB lineage: Bacteria > Bacillota > Clostridia > Oscillospirales > CAG-272 > UMGS1865. Next base: position 1,787 of record JAFTXB010000039.1, on the reverse strand, counting down.
GCATAGTGAGATTTCTCGATAGATCCTTCATAACTCGTTCCTTTCTCGGGGCAAGCCCCTTCTCTTTCTATTGGCATTAGTATACCACATTTTGCAAAAAAAAGCAAGAAAAAGATAAAAAATACATAACGAAAGATAAATTTTGCATACGTGTCGCGTTTTTTTCGTTTTTTTAGACAAATAAAATATCAAATTGAACCAACAGTTGATTGACAAATCGAAAAAAATCTGTTATACTGTATACGTCGGCAGATTTGGGAAGTACAACCAAATGTGACCGAACGATATTTTTTATGAAAGGAGGCGGTCTGAATGTCTATGAAAAACCATAACGGATGTTTTACCCTCGCCTCAAAGGTGATCCCCGTCCTTTAACGGAAAGGACAAGGCTCCTGTGCGGCAAGAGTACAAGATCCCCGTGTTTTTCGGGTGCATCCGTAAGCAGTTTGCGGGTGCACCCTTTTTGATTCTCAATTATTCAAAAAACAAGGAGACCTTACACATTGTTGAACATGGAAACCTTTGGCAAGAGACTTGCATCTCTGCGCCATCACTCAAATCTCAAGCAACGTGAAGTGGCAGAACGTTGCTGTGTCTCCGTCCAGGCGGTTTCCAAATGGGAACGCGGACAGTCCTGCCCCGACATCCTCATTCTTGACGAGCTCGCCGACGCCCTCGGCGTTGAGGTCAAAGATCTCTTCTCAACCGAGGATGCCGTGTAGAGTTTTTGCTCTCTTTTTCGCGGGGGAAGGGAAAAACTTCTTGCAAGAAGTTTTCCCCTTCCCCCGCACCCCTATCCTCTTTCAAGAATACTGAAACAAAGGTTATAACGAAGCGGTAATACTCCGTGAGCATTTTTATCTACGAGGAATAGAACATAAAACGATAATTCTACATTACATAGATAAAAACCTTGTCTTTTTCAATTTTACTCTCCGAAAAGCAGGTTGACAAAATTGATTATTTATTATATAATAAAAGCAAGAAAATGCATTTTCAATAAAAAACACAAAGGAGAATTACAATGGATGAAACAGCTGTAGGCGCACGTATTGCCGAATTACGCACTGCTAAAAAAATGACACAAGCACAACTTGCGGAACAACTTTCAATCAGTGATAAAACAGTAAGCAAATGGGAGGTTGGCGGGGGTTATCCCGACATTTCCCTGCTTCCTGCTCTTGCCGATATTTTTGAGTGCACGATCGATTATTTGTTACTTGGAACAAACAGAACCCAGCAAAAAATATTTATCGGCTATCCACACAGTATTTACAGCAACGGAAAAATGACCAAAAAAGGAATCACTCAAAAGTTAAATGAAGAATATTTACCAAAAGGTTGGAAGGTCATACAAGCAAAATTAAGCTGCGCCGCGGACAATGAATCGGTTTTGGTAGTCATCGAAAAATAAGTATTCCCTTTTCAAGCTTGCGCGAAGCGCACCGCCTCCAAAAGAAGATCTTGAAAATCTTCTTTTGGAGGCGGTTTATTTGAAAGTTCTTGAAAAGGGGGTTCGGGGGAGAAACTTCTTGAAAGAAGTTTCTCCCCCGAATATCTTATCAATAAAGTCCTCTCTTAACGTAAGAGGTGTGCAGGATCTCGTGTGCCTTGTGGCTGTTGGGAGTGCCGAAGTACTCGTCATACAGCTTTTGAACTGCGAGGTTGTCCTGAGACTTACGCAGAGTGTCGTTTGCATCGTCGTTGTACAGAACAGCCGCACGAACAGCGCGCAGATCCATGTTCATACGAACAGATGCGGGCTGAATGGGCTGACCGCCGCCGTT
>JAFTXB010000038.1 GCA_017461825.1 Clostridia bacterium | reverse complement strand
GTTTACCTTACCTTCCAGGAGTATTTTGAAAAGCCCATGAAGGATCCCGCACGTTGGGGCAAGCCCATGGCTGCACTTCTTGGCGCATTCCGCGCACAGATGGAATACGGCATTGCCGCAATCGGCGGTAAGGACTCCATGTCGGGTACCTTTGAGCACATTGATGTTCCACCCACGCTGGTTTCGTTCGCCGTAACCACCGAGCAGGTTGACAACGTCATTTCCAACGACTTCAAGGGGGCTGATCATCCCGTTCTCTGGCTCCGTCCCGAAATCGGTGCGGACGGTCTTCCCACCGCAAAATCGGTGCTGGCACTCTTTGAAAAGGTCAACACGCTCATGCGTGCAGGCAAGGTTCTTGCGGCTTATACGCCCACCTACGGCGGCGTTGCAGAAGCTGTTATGAAGATGGCGTTCGGTAACGACATTGGATTTACATATGACGATGCACGCACCACAGAAGAGATCTTCGGTTATGCGTATGGCTCGTTTGTTCTGGAAATGGCAGATGATACCGCGGTTGACGGTGCTGTTGTCCTCGGTAAGACTACCGCTGATCCCACTATCGCAAAGGGCACCGAAGCGCTTGCACTTGCCGATCTTTTGAAGATCTACGAGGATAAGCTTGAGCCCGTGTTCAAGTGCAACATCGAGCAGGATCAGGGCAAGATCCCGACCTTCTCGTACACAGAGAGATCAAACGCATCTGCCGCGATCAAGACCGCAAAGCCGCGTGTTCTGATCCCCGCATTCCCGGGTACCAACTGCGAGTTTGACACCGCAAAGGCTCTTGCCGATGCAGGGGCAGATCCCGAGATCTTCCTCGTTCGCAATTTGACGGGTGCTGCAATCGCACAGTCGGTGGAAGAATTTGCCGCAAAGGTCAACAATGCGCAGATGATCTTTATTCCCGGTGGTTTTTCGGGCGGTGACGAACCTGACGGTTCGGGCAAATTCATTACAGCCTTCTTCCGCAACGCAGAGGTCAAAGAAGCGGTCACACGCTTGCTCGATCAGCGCGGAGGTCTCATGGCAGGTATCTGCAACGGATTCCAAGCACTCATTAAACTTGGATTGGTTCCTTATGGCAAGATCATCGACACCGATGAAAACTGCCCGACCTTGACCTATAACACCATTGCACGCCACCAGTCTCGTTTGGTTCGCACGCGCATTGCATCGGTCAAGTCTCCTTGGCTTGCCGAGAGAGAAGTGGGCGATATCGTTACGGTTCCGATCTCCCACGGTGAAGGTCGATTCCTCGCATCCGACGAGCTGATCGCAACCCTTGCCGCCAACGGGCAGATCGCAACCCAGTACGTTGATGAAAACGGCGTACCCACAGCCGACGTGCGCTTCAATCCCAACAACTCTGCATGCGCGATCGAGGGCATCACCTCCCCCGACGGCCGTGTATTCGGTAAGATGGGACACTCCGAGCGTATCGGCTACGGTCTGTATAAGAACGTCCCCGGCGACTTTGAGATCGGTATGTTCCGCTCCGCTGTGAAGTTCTTTAAATAATTTGTTTTTGGGGAAAACTTTTAAAAAAGTTTTCCCCAAACCCTTTTCAAAATTTTTACAAAAGAAAAATACGGTTGATACGATAAATTTCAAAAAAACCATTGACAAACGCTTCAATTTATGTTATACTGTCAAAAAATGATAGAGGAGCACCAAAGAAAGAGTATTCCGCGTGGAAAAGCCCTTGGGTCGGGCGTTGCACGGAAGAAAGGGCTGGGTGCCGAAGAACGGTCTTGACCTGCACCGATTCTGGCAGCTCGGAGAATATCCGTTCTGTTGTCGCAGAAATGCGGAGCGCTATCTCATCTTCCCGTTTAAGAGCATGAAGTGGGACGAAAAAGGGTAGCCGTATGTACGGCTTTTTGTATTTTCGGAGCACCTGTTTTGGGGCAGAGTAGCGTTTCTGTGCGCGACTCTGTTTTTTGTTGTGTTTGATGAAGAAAGGATAGAACAACTATGAAAAAGACAATTTTCAAGGGTGCCGCAACTGCAATCGTGACACCTCTTACCAAGGACGGAATTGATTACGAGCAGTTTGGCAGACTGATCGACTGGCAGATCGAGGAGGGCATTGATGCAATCGTCGTTTGCGGAACCACCGGTGAGGCATCTACCCTGACCGACGAGGAGCACCGCGATGCGATCGCATTTGCGGTCAAAAAGGTCAACGGCAGAGTCCCCGTGATTGCGGGAACGGGCTCCAACGATACCGCTTACGCGATTGAATTGACACAGTTTGCTTGCGAGGCGGGGGCCGATGCAATCCTGCTGGTAACCCCTTACTATAACAAGGCAACCCAAAAGGGACTTATCGAATCCTTCCGTGCGGTTGCCGACGTTAGCACAAAACCCATCATTCTCTACAATGTTCCGTCTCGTACGGGCTGTAATATTCTGCCCGCTACCGCCGCGATCCTTGCCGAGCATCCCAATATCGTTGCCATCAAGGAGGCAAGCGGAAACATTTCGCAGATCGCCGAGCTGGCGGCTCTGACACGCGGAAAGCTCGATATTTATTCGGGCAACGACGATCAGATCGTTCCCATCATGTCTCTTGGCGGCATCGGCGTTATTTCGGTTCTCTCAAATCCCATGCCAAAGGCTACGTCAGAGCTTTGCCGCAAGTTCTTTGAGGGCGACGTTGCGGGGGCGGCAAAAATGCAGCTCGATCTCCTTCCGCTCATCAATGCGCTCTTCTGTGAGGTCAACCCCATTCCTGTTAAGGCGGCAATGGCTGCAATGGGCTATTGTGAAAACTACCTGCGCCTGCCCCTTACTACCATGGAGCCCGAGCACGAGGCAAAGCTTCTTGCACTCATGCAGGAGCAGGGAATCGACGTAGGAGGCAAGGCATGAAGATCCTGATCTGCGGTGTCGGCGGACGCATGGGGCGTGAGGTCGCAAAAATGGCACTCGATGGCTATCGAAATGCCATTCCCGTAGCAGGTGTTGACGTTGTACCCGTTGACACCCGTGAATTCCGCACCTACACCGATTGGAACGCGGTCGAGGAAACGCCCGATTGCATCATCGACTTTTCCCATCACAGTGGAACAGCCGCGCTTTTGGAATATGCCTGCCAAAATAAAATCCCCGTTGTTCTCGCAACCACGGGACACGACGAGGCAGAACTGGAAATCATCAAAGCTGCCACTCAAAAAATTCCGCTGTTTCATTCGGCAAATATGTCACTCGGTATTGCACTCCTTGTTGAGCTTGCAAAAACCACCGCAAAGGCTTTTCCCGATGCCGATATTGAGATCGTAGAAAAGCACCACAACCGAAAGCTGGATGCCCC
>JAFTXB010000037.1 GCA_017461825.1 Clostridia bacterium | reverse complement strand
CTGAACGGCGGCAACAACTGTGATTCCGGATACCGCATCACAGAAACCTGTAAGGATTGCGGTGCCGTGACCGATGAACATAACGGTTATGGTCATTTCTACACCTGTGTCGAAGAGTACGACCTTGCCGAGCTTGGACACGAATGCGGCGGAACTGTTTTCGTTGAACAGTGTATGCGCTGCGATCAAAGAAACGTAATTGTTGATATGCCGAGCGGCTTTGTAACGGCAGATAAGGAATTTGGAGATTTTGAAGGCAAAGACGAAAACGGCTTTAACAGTGAAAGCGAAAGCGCATCAAAGGTTTACACACACTCGTGTCCGAAGTGCGGTTTCAAATTTACCGAAACGGTTCAGACCGTAACCGAAAATTGCCAGAGATATTCCCATTTGACATACCGCTTCGGAATTGCCGATGACGGTTCCGCAAAGCTTGAGCTGCAAGGCGATCGCTTTGACGGCTTTGTTGAGCACAAGCTCGAAACCGAAGAACTGCAGAACAAGACCGAGCAAGAGACCGACGAAAACGGCAACATCCTGACCGTGAACACGGTTGAAAGAAAATCCTACTGTACGGCTTGTCAAACGGTTATTTCTCACACATTGACCGTAACCAAGACCGACGCCAACGGAAATCTTATTTATCAATCGATCGGAAATTATCAAACCGGCGAGGACGGAAACGTGTACGTTTCCAACCGAGTCATCCGCACCTACGCTATTGCAGTGCTTGAAAGCGGCGAAACCTTCGCATACCAGCTTCTGCAATTGACAGAGCGCTTGAATGTCGCGGGTGAAGTGACCTTCTTTGAACGTTACGATTACATTTACGAGGAAGGCGATTACTGCCACCGCGTTGTGAAATACAGTAACAGCAACAGCGGAGACGGCATTGATTTCCCGTCCGAGATCCAGACCAATCACGGTGATACCGAGCGCGGCTACGAATTCCTCAAGGATAACAACTGCGCAAACGGTGTCATGATCAAGGATGTTTGTACCCGTTGCGGTGAGACGGTCAATTCCGAAACCTATTATCACCACATTACAATGGGTGAGGAGATCTTGCTTGACAGCAAGTGCGGACTTTCCATTGAAGTATACTTCTGTCCCTGCGGACAGCAAGGCGGATGGCATTTTGTTGAGCACGGTTGTAAATTTAAGGTAACGCATGAACCCGTTGGTGATAAGGAGAGCGGAAATATTTCCACTCTGATAACCTACACCTGTCAGGAATGCGGATTCGTTTACACCGAGCTGGTCAGAAACGAATTTTCGAAAGAGGATTGCCACAGCGTAACATATCAGACTATCCGCTTCGGAATCGACGCAGAAGGTAATGCACAGTACGAGATCGAACGGACGGTTGACAACGGATACAGCCACAAGACCACCGAAGAGGTGCTGTCCGAGAGTCAGAGTGTTGAACCTGAGACAGGTTTGCTCGTTACGACCCGCGAGGTTCGCTACGTCTGCAAGAATTGCGGAACGGTAGAAAGCCACAACAAGACGGTTCTCAAGACCGATAAGAACGAGAATTCGCTCTATCGCTATCAGGCGACATATGCTTATGACGGAAACGGAAATGTGTATGTCGAAACCGAAACCGAGACCGAATACGTGATCCGTGAGCTTCCGAGCGGAAAACCTGTATCCTACCTTTTGAAGGAAACCAAAAACCAATACGATGCAGAGGGCAACAAAATCTTCTATTCGACACGTACGAATACCTACAAGGAAGGTGAATTTTGTTCCTTCACATCAACCTATACCGATTCCAACGGCAAAAACGATAGGCAAGAGTATGTAGGACACTCCGAATACATTGTCGAGCGTGAGCTGGTTCAAGGTGCCACCGACTGTAAGGAAGGTTGGATCATCCGTGAGCGCTGCTCGCTTTGCGGAGAGGTCTTCTATGAGGACATCCGCTACGGTCATGAGACCTTTGAAACGGAACTCGAAATGGATCAGTACGGCTCCGAGTGCGGCGGCTATATTACGATTCAGGGTTGCCTTTGCGGTAGAGAAAGTGAGATCTACACTCACGGCTTGTGCTGTTCCTTCAAGGAAGAATGGCTTGGCGATAAGGAGACCGATAAGGAGGGCGGCGAGAAAGAATACGTTCTGTTTACCTGTACCAAATGCGGATTCCGTTACTCGCGTGAGCGCTACTACGTATACGGTGAAAACTGTGAATTTACCGAGATCCTTAAGTATCGCTTCGGCATTGCAGAGGACGGAAGTGCTGCGTATGAGATCGATAATCGGTACAACCGCGGTGTCAATCACAACAATCAGAGAACCGAGGCAAAGCCCACAGAGGAGACCGTTGACGGACTGCGCGTGGTGACCACCGTTTGCACCGACACGTGCTCGCGCTGTAACAAGCTTCTCAACGTTTACACCTATGTAGAAAAGTTTGATGAAAACGGTAACATGGTATATCGCGGTGAAAGCCGTCAGGATCCCAACGCCAAGGTCGAGGGCGGGCTTTACAAGGCTTACGAGAGTTGGACAACGTACGGATACGCGAAGCTGGAAAGCGGAGATTACCGTCAGTATACGGTCGGTGAGTTCCATGCAAATTACACTGTCGACGGAACGGTATCGTGGTCCGATCTATTCGAGTACACCTATCCCACGGAGGGTGACTACTGCCACGCGATCCGCAAGCACATCAACGCCAAAGGTGACGTTGTTTCCGAAGAAGAGGTCGAGTTGCACGGGCGTCATGTTGTGAAATACGAGCTTTCCGAAAAAAGCGAGACTTGTAAGGACGGCGTTGACCGTGTGACCTATTGCGCGGAATGTGAAACGGAGATCGAACGTCAGAAAAGATGGACTTCCGGACATTATATCGATCGCGAAAACGCGGTTGATATCATTGATCTTAACCAAGAGTACGGTGCTGTTTGCGATGCGGTAGCATACGTTTACTCCTGCCCCTGCGGCGAGCGCAAGGATCTGAAGGTTTCCGCAAAGTGTCACTTCGATTCTGTGGAATCCTACTGGTATGACGACAAGGAGACCGGAAATCGGTATCACGGACAGATCTATACCTGTTCTGTAACCGATCCCGAGACTTGCGGCTTCCGTTATCTGGTTCTGGATTATACCGCATCCGATGATAAGTGCTACGGCTACAATCATTTGGTCTATTATTTCGGATTTGACCGCGAGACGGGCAAGTATGACGGCGTGTGGGAGAACTCTTACGCAACCGGCAAGATCTCGCATGCGTTTACAAGTGAGACCAAAGAGACCGTGGATGCGGAAAACGGCACTCGCGTATGGGAAGAGATTTACACCTGCAAGAATTGCGGCGTGGTCGAACGCAAGTACGTTTACACTTATAAAGCCTTCGGCAACGGCAACGAGTATGAGGCGGGTGTCGATCGCTATTACTACAACACCTACGATATCAACAGCAATTATCTCAAACAGTGGGATCATCAGGAGAACCTGTTGCAAACACAAGAAAACGGTGAATGGCGTACGGTCATGCTCGTAGAGATGTATACGTACTACAATGAAAAGAACGAGGTAACCTCCTGGTCCAAGAGCGAGTATGATTATAGCCAATCGGTTTGCAGACCCGTTCGCACCTATACCGATAGCAAAGGAGCAAATAAGGTTTACACCGATTATACCAATCATTGGTGGAATTACAACATTGAAGATTGGGAGAACGGACGCGGTCCTACCTGTACGCAGGAGGCTGTTCGGATCATGCATTGCCTGTGCTGTGAGGCGACGGAGAGAAGCTATTATGGCAGACACGGTCATTCCTATCAGTATAACAGCCAAACCGGTATCTACACCTGTGGAAACTGCGGACTTGAAAACTTCACGGGCGGCGACGGTGCCGTGGAGCTGGAGGATTTGACCAACCGTTGGGGCGACGGTACAAAGTATATCGTCGGCTTCTATAACAGAAGCAACTTCGAGGATTACCTGATCGGTCTGTATTTGGTGGTTGGTGAAGAGGAGCACTATCTGGAGGTTGAGGCAACGGTTGAGGGCACCTTGATTTACGTTGATGCGCAGACAGTCCGAAGCATAGCCGCCGAAATGGGACTTGGTGCTTGCGAGTATATGCTCCGCGTAACCTTCGTTCCCGTTGGTGTCGATGGAGAGTACGACTTCGCCATCACGCTTGATCCTCACATTTACCAAAAGGATGACGCAAATTGCGTCATCCCCGAGAAAACCTGCGAGGTATATCACATCACGGCATACAAATGTATTTTCTGCGAGGATACCTATAAGACCTCAACGTGGGTTGGCCACCAAAATGATGTGGTCATTTATCCTATCGGTGAATGTGGAAGTTTGTTGCACGTCTATACCTGCAAGATCTGTCAAGGACAGTCAACCGGTATGGGCTGGAGAGATGATCACTGCGACTTTAAAGAAGAAAACCTGTCCCAAAAAGTGGATGGCGTATGGCACGAGATCATCAAATACACCTGCTCCAAGTGCGGCTTTGTGTACTTGTACGAAAATTACAGTACGGAAAAAGACGAATTCTGCAACTATCGGTATAACACAACCTACTCCTGGGATCTGCAAGAGGACGGCACGTATGCCAAAAGCCTGACGGTTGCGTATGACAGTATCGGTCACAATACGAGTCAGAATACTGTTGAAAGCAAGACCGAGCAGGATGCCGACGGAAACACCGTTTTGACAGAGACCTATCTCTACAAATGCATAGATTGCGGTGCGGAGCTTTATACCCGCGTTTGGAAGTGCGTAACCGATGCAAACGGCAATGAACTCCTGACAGAAAACAGCCATGAGCATACAAACGGCGATGCATATACCAACAGAAATACGTATACCTATTTTATAGGTGATGACGGCGGTTACTATGTTGAAACCGAAAAGTATGAGCATACCAATGTGTACGGCGATCAGCACGGTTGGATCAGGACCTATACCTACGATTTCACTTCACAAACTCGTTATTTCGAGATGGTCGATCTCAATGGCGGGTATGTTCAGGACAGCGGCAGTGAATGGTTTGAGCTGACCGGCAAAAAGGACGAGGGTGAGGGCGAGGAACCCGATGTTCCCGTCGATCCCAAGCCCGAAGAGCCCAAGCCCGAAGAGCCCAAGCCCGAAGAGCCCAAGCCTGAAGAGCCCAAGCCTGAAGAGCCCAAGCCTGAAGAGCCCGAGCCTGATACTCCCGATACGCCCGTTGATCCCGAAAAGCCCGAGGACGGAGAGGGTACCGGTGGTGATGACACTACCGGGGACCTCCCCGTAGAGTTCCCCGACTTCGATATGGAGGAGATCGTGATCGCGCAGGCAACCTCCAATGATAGAGAATGGTTTGGCGATCCTTCCAACTCGCTGAGCGCGGCTGTGTTCGAGCGCAACATGGAGATTGAGGAAAAGCTGAACGTTATTCTGACTTTCCATGTGATTAACACCGATGATTTCTTTGCGCAGGCAACCAACATGGCCATGTCGGGGCTGTGTGAGTGGGATCTGATCTCTTATCCCAACGCACAGGTTTCTCGTGGCATTGTCACCGGCAATTTTGCCGATCTGACGGATGATGCATTCACATATCTCGATCTGGATGCAAGCCACTGGAATCAAAGCTATCTTGAGGCAGCGTTTGTGGGCGGTTTGTATAGCGCGGTCAGCAATGCCAATCTGTCGGTCCTTGACAGAACCTTTGTAACCTATTACAACGAGACCCTCGCAACCAAGTGCAACCTTGCATCAATCTATGATGCGGTTCTCGATGGAACTTGGACGGTCGAGCTGATGAAGGAATATATGCAGATGTGCTATGCCGATCTCAATGACAACGGAACAATTGATGCCGAGGATCGCATAGGCTTGATCGGTCCTAACAACGGTGCCGCGTTTGGATTCCTTCATGCGGGCGGCGTTGGACTGACAACCGTTGCCGGAGATTCCTACCGTTACGATGTCAATGACCGTTTGACGGATATGATCATGAGAGTGGATAAGCTTTGGAACGAAACCCCGGGCGCATATCGCTTCAATACCGTTGCCGACACGGCAACCGAGTTTGCGAAAGGACGCGCGCTGTTTATGACCAATGTGCTGAATCCCGGAAGCGCACAAAGCAGTGCGATCAAGGAATCAGGATTCGAGTACGGGATCCTTCCCATGCCAAAGTTTGATGAGTCGCAGGAGGCTTACACAAGTGCCGTACTTGATTCGCATTCGGTGTACGCTGTACTGCAAACGCAAAACGAAGCAAAAAAATGTGTTGTAAGTGCTGTCATGGAGTTTGCGGCACAGACGGCTACCGATGCCTTGTATTCCGCATATTACGAGGACGTTATGGGCGAGCTGCCAAACGACAGTGAAAAAACTGCTGTGTTTGAATTGGTCACGGTATCTCCTTTCTGGGAAGTGATTGATGTTTACGCAAATAACTTGAGCAACCCCGTAAATACACTTTGGACTTCACTTATTACAAATAATAAGGTGTACTTGTTTAACAGCAATTACGCGATGAACAAGGAAGTGGTAAACATGAGGCTTTCCGATTTCCTGATGCAGATGTATGAGCTGGCACAAAGCCGTGCGGAGGTTTCGGATACCGAAAACGAAACGGAACCCGGCGTAAGTCTTCCCACTGATGATAATAGTTTTTCAGATTTTACCCCTATCACTTGAACGGAGGAACCCCTTGAAACACAACATTATGACGGTCATCACGGTGATCTTGATTTTATTAATTATTGCGGGAATCTTATTAACGGTTTACACGTGGGTTCATTTTCAAAATGAATCCGAAAAGGCTCCAACTACCGATTCGCTTTCAGTCAAAGCGGCTGCGGGAAGCCCCCTTTTGGGGCTTTCCGCGGTGCGGCAGGAGCGGATCCGCGGCATATCCGAAGCACGTGCTTCATAAAAAACGAACATCGGGAGAATAATCGTGAAAAAAAGATCAGTTTTAAAAACAATATGGAGCATCGTATCAAACCTGATCCTGTCGCTGTTTCTGATCACATGCGTAGCGGCGCTCTTGCTAACCGTTTTGTCAAAACGTGACATTGACGGTGCGGCAACATTATTTGGCTATCAAATGAGAGTTGTAACATCGGATTCAATGGCGGAAAATGAGCTGACGGACGTCAGTGCTTACGAGATCGGTGCGATTCCCGTGCGTTCCATGGTTTTCGTTGAGTGTGTTCCCGAGGACGAGGCAGAGGCGGCTGAGTGGTATGCCAATATCAAGGTCGGTGACGTTCTCACCTTCCGATATTTTTACACCAGTCAGGTCACGATCACGCACCGCGTTGCCGCAATTGAAAAGCAGGACAACGGTGGGTATCTGATCGAGCTGGAGGGAGACAACAAAAACTCCGAAACGGGGCAGCTGATGCAGGTGATCGACACCTCCGATACAGACAGTCCCAATTACGTAATAGGAAAGGTCGTGGGGCAAAGCTATCCTTTGGGATACTTGATCAGCTTGTTGCAAGAGACCCTCGGAATGGTGCTGATCGTAATCGTTCCTTGCTTTCTGGTGATCCTGTATGAGGTAATCAAGATTGTAAGCATGGTTAGTGCATCCAAGCGTGCGCGGATGCAGGATGCCGAGGAAAAGAAAGACAACGAGCTTGAGGAGCTGCGCCGCCGACTGGCTGAGCTTGAAAACCGCGAGGCGAATGTTGCCGAACAGCAAAATGAGACAGCATCCCCCGAGGAGGAAACGCTTACGGACGAATCCGCCGAGCCGACCGAGCAAGCATCTGAGGAGCGGCCGACCGACATAGCGGAGCCCGATGACGAAAACAAGTAAGAAAATAACCAAAGACCCCGAACATACCGAAAGGAAGGTGTGGACGAAATGAGCATAAGAGAAATGGTGATTGCCTTTGAGGTGGTGGGCGGCATTTTAGCGATCTTGGCGATCCTATATGTGCTGGTCGACTGGCTTTTGGAAAACAAGCCGTTTTACACATCGCATAAGGAATCGAAAAAGAGAACTACGCTTGCGGCAGCGGTTGCCTGCATGTCTACCGTGGCAGGAGCGGCAATCGCAATGGTTGCTTTAAAAAACCACAGCAAGAAAGCGGACAAGAGAGACACAGCGTCACGCTTGCAAAAAAGCAAGCCCATCAAGGCAGGCTCGCGTCACGGCGCGAGGCGCAATAAAAAACGGTATTGATCCGATATGCGTCAATCGCGTATCGTATTAATAAACAAAAATCTATAAGGAAAGGAGAGAACAAGATGCGGACAAAGAGAACTTTGGTGTTGTCGTGTGCAATTATTCTGCTATGCACCTGTATCATCGTAGGTGGAACTTACGCTCTTTTGAGTGAGTCGTTCAATGCTCACAGCCATCTGGTGGCGGGAAATTTGGATATCAAGCTAAGCCGTTTGAATTTAATTTATCCCGTTTTAACCGACGAGGGCTATTTGATATTTGAAACGATTGACGATACAAAGGGCGAGGGAGCCACAGAGGATGGTAAGGACTTCAGCGGGGCGAGCGGCGAAAACGTGTTTGGCACGGGTAAGGAAGTGCTGATGGTTCCCGGGAGCTACTATCAGGCTGCCATGAAGCTTGCCAACAACGGAAACGTTGCGTTTGACTACAACGTGCAGGTCAGTTTGTTGGACGACAATTTGTCGGACGCGGATAGGGAATTTGCCAAGCAGTTGATGGTAAAGATCTACAAGTGTGAGAAAGACCTTGTATTTGACCGCGAAAAGCCCGATGAAAGCAAGCCTTTGATGGACTTTGTCGGAGCGGAAAAAACCGATATAACAGGCACGATGACAACCGTCGGAGAAGCGTATTTTGTTGTGGTCGTAGAGTTCCAGAACCATCCAAACGAGGGTGATCCGGGCTACGATGCGGCACATGACAACAACAATGCGATGAAGGGCGAGGTCAAATTCGACCTGGTAGTAACGGCAACACAAAGAACAACTCCCGCAGGACCTACGACGTAAAATCGTAGCGGAGGAAACATGCGAATTTCGGACAAACAGAGGGAAACCGAGGTTCGCCAACTTCTCCCTCACAAAAAATATAATAAGGAGACACTATGAAAAAGAAAGCGTTAATATCCTCGATTTTGACGATCGCCGTGTGCGTGAGCCTGATCGCAGGAGCAACCTTTGCGCTGTTTACCAGCGAGAGTCAGGTGAACGTTGCTGTTACTGCAGGTAAGGTAGACGTACAGGCAATGATCCTTAATGATACGATGCAACTGTTTTCAGCTCTGGCTGATCCTACGGCAGATCCTAATGCCGAGGGCACGTTGATTGATGAAAACGGTGCAACGTACATTTATAAGGATAGAACAAAAGAAGCAACCTTTACCAACGGTGGTACAGCAACGATCGTTGGAAATACATTAAATCTTGACAAAGTAACACCCGGTGATAAAGTAACCTTTAATATTAAGATTACAAATCGTAGTAACATTGCTGTTCAATACCGTGTAAGAGTGGCTTGCACCTATGGCGCAGACCTTTTCTACGGCTTGAATTTCAAGGTTAACGATACCGATTTTAGCAAAGTCCTTTCTCACACGTCCGCATGGAAACCCTTAGAGGCAGTTGAGAGTGGGGAAAAAGAAATTGATAACGTAACCGTTTCGGTTGACCTTCCTATCGATGCAGGCAATCGCTACCAGGATAAAACCTGTAAGATCGTCTACGTTGTAGAGGCTGTTCAGGGCAATGCGGCAACTTCCCCTGCTCCTGACGATGAGGTTATGTCTGTACAATGGCAGGATCTCGCTTACGGTGTATCGGTTCCCGCAGCAGTAAACGGTGTAATTACCATTTACGATGAGGTTGAATTGGCAGCATTTGCAGCATCTGTAAATGCGGGCAACACCTACAAGGGCATTACCGTAGCTCTTGCAGACGAGATGGATCTGGGCGGCGCATATTGGACGCCTATCGGATTGAACGGTGATACCGCAGCCACGTTGTTCCAGGGTACGTTTGACGGTCAGGGACATACCATTTCCAATATGGTAGTTGATACCTTGAATCAAAACGCAGCTGTTTTTGCAACCAGAGCGGTTGTTGGTTCTTATACCGCAGCAGGCTTCTTTGGTTCTTTGAACGGTACCGCAAAGAACATCATTTTTGAGGATGCAAGCGTAAATCACATTTCTACCGGCGATCAGACGGTTAACGGTATTGCTGTTGTTGCAGGTTCGATTTATACTCGCGGCGCAATTGACAATGTTCACGTAAATAACGCAACCGTAGCCGGTAACCGCTACGTAGGTGGTATTGCGGGTTATGTATATGGCGCTATTACCAACTGCTCGGTAACCAACGCAACGCTGACCGCAACCCCGAATGCTGTTGCTGCTGACAAATATGACAACGGCGACAAGGTTGGTGGTATCGCAGGTTACTTCCAGTCGGCAAGTGTCTACGTGATTAGCGAAAACGCTGTAAGAAACGTTGATATTTTCGCTTACAGAGATGCAGGTAGTATTGTTGGTGCCGGTGATGCAGGCACTGCAGTGGTTGCCAACGAAGCTAAAAACGTAAACATTAAGATTGACCAAGAAACCTATCACTACGGAAACAAGGATGTAAATGCAGGTGAGATTATCGGTCGCGTGATGTCCGGTACCGTGGATCCTACCAACAAGGCAGTTAGTGTAGAGATCGTTGGTTGCGCAACCGTAAACGGTAAGGTATACGGTAGCTTGAGTCAGGTACTTGAAGAGGAAACCGTAGGAGATGTCACTATCAACGTTCCCGAAAGCACCACGATTTCTTGGAAGACCGGCGCAGAACACGGTAGCACGCCTTGGGGCGCAGAGACCGTTGGTAATATTACTGTGATCGGTGCAGAAGACGGAACCTCTAAGTTCGTTGCAACCGGCTCCGGTGTTGGTCCGATCGCAAATAACAATAAGAACTGCTCTATTACCTTCAAAAACTTTACCATTGTCGATGAATCTGTATCTTATGCAGAGGGTTCTTGGGAATTTGGTTATCTTGAATTCGCTGGCAAGGTAGTATTTGAAAACTGCGTATTTGTAAACGCTGTTATGGTATCAGGTGATACAACATTTAAGAACTGCGAGTTTAATTCTAACAATTCCAACGAATATGATGTTTGGGTAGAGGGCGGCAAGGCAAGCTTTACCGATTGTCTGTTCGAGGGATACCGCGGCTTGAAGATGCACGAGGCTTATGGCGGAGAGATCAACTCGGTAACCGTTGACAACTGTACCTTCAATGAGCTCAGCAAAAAGCCCGGTGTTGCAATTGGTACGCTGAATGCGAAAACAACGGTGGTAATTAAAAACAGCTCCTTTATTAACTGTATGCCCGGTGACCAACAGCTCTTCATTTACGAAACAGATACCGATGTAACAACATTCAACTTTACGAATGAGAATAACAAGGTACAGCTGATCGTTGAAAACGACGAGGAGTTGCAGACCCTTCTGGATAAGATTAAAACAGACAAGTCTTTCTGGAACATTGATCTGACCGTTACCCTGAAGGCAGGCACTTATTCGAATGACTACGTAATCAACCAGTATCCCGAGTGGAACGGCACCGTTGCTCATGACAAGAGTAACAACTATGCAGGCGGCGTTACTGCGGGGGCTCCCATTGCCAACGTTACCTTTGTTGGTGAAACAGTTTCCTCTTACAGTCTGCGCGGCGCACAGAGTGTTCCCGCTGTTATCTTCACTGGCAAAGTGACCGTTAACGGTTTTGGGGATGCTCAGGCAGGCTTCTCCTCCGCTACCGCAGTTACTGCTTTTGAGAATATCGCTTTCACCAATGATTACAAGACGGTTGAACTCACCGCAGCTGCATCCAATATCTCCTTCAACAATTGTGTATTTGAGGGCGAATATGTAACGGTTGGTGCTTCGGGCTGTAACAGAATTGGCAACGTAGCGTTTGACGGCTGTACCTTCAACGGCACGTGCATTTCCGGTTATGTAGATAGCCTCCTTTCTGTAAAGAATTCTGTTGTTAACGATGCTCCGGATGGTTTCATCAATAACCAGAATAACGGCGATGTCACCGTGGATAACTGTACCGTGAATACCGGTAGATACTTCGTTCGTACCAACGGCTCCAATATCGATATTACGGTCACGGATTCCGACATTACCGTTTACGAGTCCGAAGGAACCAAGTATTTGGTATACTTCCGTGGCTCTAACGAAAGTGCAGCGTTTATCGATTGTACTCTCCCCGATGATTATACCACGGAGGGTGTTGATGCTAACAGCTCGTTGACAATCAAGAATTACAATACGTTCGAGCACAACATTCCCGGAGTACAAATCTACGAAGACGGCGTTACCGGCGAGGTAGTGTTGGATAAGGTTTCTGCAGAGGCTCCTGCAAAACTGGTAATTCCCGAGGGTGTTACCACTCTTGGCTCCAAAATTCTTGAAGGAAATACCACGGTTAAAGAAGTTGTTATTCCTCTTTCTGTAACCGATTTTGGCGGAACTCCCAATGCTGCTGGAACGGGAGCATCTGGTGGTATGTTCTACAAGTCTGCGGTTGAGAAAGTAGTGTTGCCCGAGGGCTGGACTGAAATTCCTGTTGCTGCATTTAATCAAGCAAGCCAGTTGAAGGAAGTAAATATTCCCGCTTCTGTTACAACCATTGGTATCAATGCCTTTGCAGGAACCGGATTGGAAACACTTATTGTTCCTGAAACTGTTAAGGAAATCGGATACGGTGCATTTAGAGACATGAAGTCATTGACTTCTGTTACAATTGAAGGCGACGTTGATATTCCGAATTATGCATTTAGAGCATGTGCGGTACTGAAAAATGTCGTTTTGAATGGCAAGAATGTTACTTTTGCCGGTGGTGTTATTACAGATAAAAGTGGTATGATCTTTACCAACTTAGAAAACGGTGACGGTCATGAAATTACCATTCAGGTTGAAAATGAAGTGATCAAGGATCGTCTGATTGCTGCGGATGGTGCTGCAACGAATTACGGTGGATATACAATTAAATGCCGTATGACCAGTGATATTGAAGAAGGCGGCAGTGCTGTAGAAGGCTTGTTCAAAGACGAGGCTACCGGTGCTTTGTATGCATACAATCAAAATGCATACGAGGCAGCTCTTAGCTCCAAGGCGACCGAAATCAACGTTATGCCCGGTACATACACGTTTAAAACAACTGGTCTTGATTCTACCAAAACCGTTATCTGTGCCGAGGGTACAGTATTTGAAGGTAGTTCCTCTCTTGATATGAAAGGTGCAACCGTTATCGGTGCAACCTTCTCGAATGAGAATGGAAATGCTGTTGGCGGTACCATCAACGGAACGCTTAAGGATTGTACCTTTACCGGTAGCAACGGACTTCGTTGGTGCTATGCCGGTGACACCGTAGTATTTGAAAATTGCGTATTTGACGGTGATGTTTACGGTGCACACTTTGATGGCGGCGCAAACAAGGCTATCTTTAGAAATTGCACCTTTAGTGGTTTCAATGCTTTTGGCGAGGCGCTTGAAATGCTCACGTTGGAGAACTGTACCTTCAAGGCAAATGGAAGAAGTAGCTACAACGGTATTAACCTCCACGGCAACACTGAACTGACTGGTTGTACCTTTGTATTTGACGGTTCTGCAAGCACCGAGTGGGTAGACCTTTGCAAGAACAACAAGACTGTTACCTTCACCAACTGCGTTGTAACCGATGGCAAGACCGAGAAGGATATTAAAACAGTGGTAGGTAACTATGGCGTAGGTAATACGATTATCGTTGATGGCGCATATGTTGTCAAGCATGATGATTCTACCGATGGCGTTGAAGAGACTGCTATGATTAAGGCGGCTGTTGCCAAGGGAGCAATCAATATTTGGCTTGCTGACGGCAATTACACAATGCCGCAAGACTACGTCTTCCAAGGAAAAACACTTACTATCTCCGGAACGAAAGACGCTGTAATCGATATCAGTGCTATTCCGACCAATGGATCTCAGGCTTTCACCGGTGCGACCTTGGTGTTTGATGGCGTAACGCTTAATTGTGCAACCAAAAACTATCAAGGATTTACACATGCGGCAAGTCTGACCTACAAAAACTGTCAGATCAATGGCCTCCAGTTCTTGTTTGCAGAAAATGTAACCTTTGAAAACTGCGATCTGAATTCTAACGGCGCAGAACACTGCGTATGGACTTACGGTGCGAAGAATGTAACCTTCATCGGCTGTGATTTCACTTACGGTGACCGTGGCGTTAACTGCTACAGCGACAATGACGTTGACGGCGGCAAGCAGATTGTAACCTTTACAGATTGCACCTTTAATACCAAAAACACTGCATCCGATGGTGCGGTTGAAATCAACAGCGTCAAATTCTCCGTAGGTATCGAGGTTGTTTTGAACGGCTGCACGGCTCCCACATATGGCGAAATGGCATACATTTCTAAGTGGGATAGCGGA
This sequence comes from Clostridia bacterium, assembly GCA_017461825.1. Classification (GTDB taxonomy): domain Bacteria; phylum Bacillota; class Clostridia; order Oscillospirales; family CAG-272; genus UMGS1865. Next base: position 9,971 of record JAFTXB010000037.1, on the reverse strand, counting down.
AACGGCGCAAAGACCATTGTGAAGGTTGACGGCGTTTATATGGTTTCCAATGACGCTCAATTGGAAAATGTATTGAAGCGGAATGAAGAAGTCATTAAGGTTAAGCTTTTGAACGACGTAAGCTTGAACGCAAGTGATGCTTATTTGAAGCTCGGCGGCGAAGCTACCACGAGCATTGAGATCGACGGCAACGGTAAGAAGCTGACGCTCTCCACCACCTACTGGTCGAGACTCAACCTCGTAAATCCGAACGGCGTTCTGAAAATCAACAACGCTACCGTTACCAGCTCTCAGACCTCCGGCACTTGGAACTCCTACGACTTAACCTTTATGTGCAACGTAGAGCTGAACAAAGTTGTATTTGAGAAGGCTGTAGCACTGGACGGCTGTGGTTATGCAAAGCTGACCAACGTTACCATCACCGAAACGCACGATTACTATGCTCTGTGGATCTCTGCAAATGTTGGCGAGGTTACAATTAACGGTTGTACGATTAACTCCGACGGCAGAGGCATCAAAATCGATGATCAGTACGTTGATGCAGACGACATCGTTTGCACCAAGCTGAGCATTTCCAACGCAACCTTTACCACGAAGAGCAAAGCAGCGATCGTTGTAAAATCCGCACTGGGTGCAGAAATTACGGTTGGAGAAAACGTTGATATCTCCAATGTCGCAAAAGATACCACCAATGCAGTTTGGGTTGATGAAGATGCGGCAAACACCAAAGAGCTGGTAACGGTTAACGGTGCAACCGTTATCGTTGAGCCCTGATTTTGAGACAGTATAGTCAACAAAAAACGCCCCCGTCAATTGCCCTCTGATTGACGAGACGCGTTTGCCCCCCAAGACCGAGTTGGTCTTGGGGGGCTTTTTTAGCTTATGAAAATGGATATGCGCGCAAATGGGGGCAAGCTGTTACATCAAGCCAACAGCCCCTCCAGCTCGGTCAGTGCGCGGTCAAATTCCTCCATTGCCGAGGCAACGGTGTCGGGCTTTGTGAGATCCACGCCCGTAATTTTGAGCTCTTCAAGCGGATAATCCGAGCCACCCGTGGAAAGGAATCGCAGGTAGTCGGCGGCACCGTTCTCTTCCAAAATTTTCTTGGCGATCGAAACAGCGGAGCAAAAGCCGGTTGCGTACTGGTAAACGTAGAACGCATTGTAGAAGTGGGGAATACGAGCCCACTCAATGTCCTGAAGCTCGTTGACCGTAGCGCCCTCGTAGTACAGCTCGTTGAGCTTGCGGTAGATGCCGTTCAGCACCTCGGCGGTGAGAGGCGTGCCGTTCATGTCAAGATCGTGCGCCTGCCGCTCAAACTCGGCAAACAGCGTCTGGCGGAAAACGGTCGTTCGGAATCCTTCAAGGAAGTGGTTGAGGATATAGGCGCGGCGCGCGGGATCGGTCTCGGTGGAGAGCAGATAGCGCGTCAGGAGCACCTCATTGACGGTCGATGCCACCTCGGCAACCAAAATGCGGTAGTCGTGGTTGGCAAAATCCTGCGTGGTGTCCGAGAAATAGGAGTGCATCGCGTGTCCCAGCTCGTGCGCCAGCGTAAAGGCATCGTCAAGTGTGTCGGTGTAGTTGAGCAGAACGTAGGGGTGCACGCCAAAAACACCGCAGGAGTAGGCACCCGTGGTCTTGCCCTTGTTTTCGTAAACGTCGATCCAACGCTCCGAGAATGCGCGGTCAAGCAGCTTTTGGTATTCCTCGCCCAAAGGCATAGTTGCTTTTTTGACAAGCTCTTTTGCTTCGTCAAAGGTCACCTTCATGTCAACATCGGCAACCATCGGGCAGTAGAGGTCGTACATATTCAGCTCGTCCAGCCCCAGCACGCGGCGGCGCAGATCAAGGTAGCGGCGCATGGTGGAAAGCCCGCCGTGAACAGCCTCGGTCAGCTTGTCGTAAACGTCAACGGGCACATTGTTTCCAAACAGTGCCTTTTCACAGGAAGAATCAAATTTGCGCGCACGTGTGTAGAAATTATCCATTTTCACACTGCCCGCGTACATCGAGGCAAGCGTGTTGATATACTTTTTGAATTCTCCAAAGTAGGCTTCAAAGGATTCACGGCGCACGCGTTGATCGGTGCTTTCGCGGTACACGCCAAAGTTTCCGTGCGTCAGCGTCACCTTTTCGCCGTTTTCATCGGTGATCTCAGGGAAGGTCATGTCCACGCTCTCAAACGAGGTAAAGCAGCTTTTCGCCGTGCCCGAAACGTCCGAGAGCATTGCCATCATGTGCTCGATCTCGGCACTGCCCACATGGGCGCGGCCGCGGTCGGTGTCCTGTAGCATATGCTTGTAGCGGCAGAGCAGGGGATCGTTGATCATTTCAGCCAGCTTGTCTGCGGGAATCGAGAGGATCTCGGGCTCAAGGAAGGAGGTCGCGGTGGAGACCTTGACCAACAAATTCATCGCGCGTCCGTTCATGGTCTGATATTTGGGATCGCCGTTGTCAACGTTGAGACGGAGCATGGAGTAAACGTACAAAAGCTCGATCTTTTGCATCGCGTCAAACAGCAGATCCAGTCCTGCTTTCATAGCTTCGGAGGACTTTCCAAGCGTGCCTTGAATGGCGGCAACTCCACCAATCAAGCCCTCCGCTTCGCTGTAAGCTGCCTCCCATGCCTCATCCGAGGGGTACATGTCCGTAAAATTCCATGTAAAGTCGGTTTGGACTTCACTTCTTTGCTTTAGTGCCATTTTTAGTTTACCTTTCATCAGTATTGATTGCTATCAGTTTACCACAAAATAAGGAAAAAGTAAAGCCCAAAAAGCCGATTCAATGAATTTTTTCTAAAAAAACGAAAAAAATTGAAAAAAATTTAAAAAAGAACGAAAAAATCTATTGCAAAAATTCAATTTTTGGTGTACAATATAGGTAACTATGTGACCGGACAAACATTGCCGGCGCAAATTTGACTTTCTGTTTTATTTTGGAGGTAAATTATGGTAGTAGCTGGCGATTTCAAAAACGGCATTACTTTTGACGACGGACAGGGCAACGTTCTGCAGGTCGTTGAGTTCCAACACGTAAAGCCCGGTAAGGGTGCGGCTTTCGTTCGTACGAAGCTGAAGAACGTGATCTCGGGCGCGGTCATCGAAAAGACCTTCAGCCCCACCGACAAGTTTGAGAATGCTTATATCGAGAGAAAGGATATGCAGTATTCTTACGACGATGGCGATCTGTACCACTTCATGGACACCGAAACTTGGGAAGAAACTCTTATCGCACACGATAAGGTTGGCGACAACTTCCGTTTTGTAAAGGAAGAGATGATGTGCAAGATCATTTCCTACAAGGGCAACGTATTCGGCGTAGAGCCTCCCACGTTCGTGGAGCTTGAGGTTACCGATACCGATCCCGGCTTTGCAGGCAACACCGCAACCAACACCTTAAAGCCCGCAACGCTTGAGACGGGTGCCGAGATCAAGGTTCCGCTGTTTATCAACGTTGGCGATATGCTGAAGATCGACACCAGAACCGGCGAGTATCTTTCCAGAGCATAAGAAACGGACACGGGGAAGACCTTGCATGGGGCTTCCCCGTTTTTGAAAAATATTTGAAAGGATTGGTATATAGACATGAGCCTTACCGAAAAATCGGCATATCTCAAGGGACTGGCGGACGGTCTGGAATATGACAAGACCACCAAGGAGGGCAAGATCATTGCGGCGCTCCTCGAGCTGGTTGACGAAATGACAAAGGAGATCGAGGCGATCAACGAGGATATTTCCGAGATCGACGACGATCTGGAATACCTTGCAGACTACGTTGAGGAGCTTGACGATGACCTGCAAGCGGTTGAGGACTTCCTGGACGAGGAGGTTGAGCTCGACGAGGATGATTTCGACGAGGACGACGACTTCGACTATGAGGAGTGCGACGGCGACTGCGCGAGCTGTGACGGCTGTGACTGCGCCGACGAGGACTACTACGAGATCGTGTGCCCCTCTTGCGGCGAGACGGTGTGCTTTGATCAGGAGCTCGACCCCGAGAATCTGATCTGCCCCGCATGCGGCGAAAAGTTCGGCTGCATCGTAGACGAGGACGATTATCAAAAGATCACCGACGAGGAATAATTTGATAAAACACAAAACAGGGAGCCATCCGACAAAGGAAGGCTCCCTGTTTTGCGCCCATAACCGATTGCGCGGTTACAGATAAACTTTGTTTTTAAACTAATCTCAAGTATATTCTTGCTTTTTTTGATAGTGCCATACGATAGTCATTGTCTTTCAAAAATTGCAAAGCATCCGCTTTATACGGATCAAAATATGAATGAAGCATTTTATTTAACAATTCTCGATATTCTTCCTCAGTCCATTCTTCAAATAGTATTTCGTGTTTATGATATCCTCGAAGCTCGGAATTATGTTCCATTTTTATTTCAATCATTGTGTCATATTTTTCTTCAAACTTTACTGAACTATCATATAAGTTGTTGAGAAAAAACCAATAATTGAATGATTTTACTCCCCTCCAAGAACAAAATTTTACTATTATAGTTATTTCATTAAGATAAAGAAAATAGAGATTCTTTTGCTTAACAAAACCATATTCCAAGAAAGTTTCCTTTGTAATTTTGTTGAACTGTTGCTTGTCCATATTTATGACCATTCCTTTCCGTTGCGTTACAAGGCACAAAAGGGATATGAAAACTTGTGCGGTCACGCAGTATTCAAAATTTTGAAAGGAACACAAGGACGGCTCTCTGTATTCCATGTTCGCACAAATTTGTAGGGAACGATCCCCCACCGTTCCGTCGGCTAATGCTCGCCTTTTAAAAGAATCCCTTTATGAAAAGTTTTTGGGGGTGCAGGGGGGCTTTTTTCAAAAAGCCCCCCTGCATATCCCATTGGTTCATTATTTCTCCGCGCTCTCGTCCTTAATACAGATCAATTCCTTTGCATAAGGCAGCTGTACGATCGCGTCGCAAAGCGTGTGCCATTCGGCGAGCTTGTGGGTGCGGCGCGCGTAGTAGATGTTGATCAGGTTTTCATAATTGAGCGATACGGTGCGCATTTGGTTAAACGAGGAGGGTAGCATTTGGATTATGTTGTGCCAGGGCTGGCGGTTGGTCTTGTCCTCCAAAAACTTCTGGCGCTCGACCTCCAGATAATCCACGATCGCGTCAAGGAGCGCCAAACCGCTCTCGTCGAGGCGGTCGTGCGAGAAATCGTCGCGCTCAAAGGCTTTTGCGTGGATCTTGTGCATCGTGGAGCAGGAGTTTGCCACGGTTCCCACCTTGTAGGTGTCAAATTCCTTCCACCAGTAGAGGGGGGCGGTGATGTCCATGGAGACAAAGATCATGCGCAAAAACTTGCGGTGATCACTGCCCGCAACCGCCAAACGGTGTCCGAAATCGAGATCCGCGGGGCCCATTACAAATTTCCCGTTTTCATCGTAGTAGCTGTCGGATTTCTCCCAGCTGTTCATAGGATTGCGCGCGCCTCTGATGGCGTTGTCAAAGTTCATAACCGAAATGCGTTCAACTTTCAGCATAATGGCTCTCCTTTTCTTTTTATATCTAAAATAATGGTTTCCAGTTCTTCGGGGGTATGAGCGACCAAAACCGCCCCGTTTTTGCGCAAGAATGCTTCGTCGCGGTAGCCCCACGAAACACCGATGTGCGTCATCCCCGCATTGTGCGCGGTTTTAACGTCCACGTCGCTGTCGCCCACCAGAATACACTCCGACGGATCGACCGAAAGCGCCTCCGAAATGCGATTTGACAGAAATGGATCGGGCTTTGCGGGAAGACCGAGGATCATTCCCTGCGCCGCGTCACAGCACTCCTCGGGGAGCACGTTTTGACAGAGCGCCTTGACGTAATGATCCTGCTTGTTGGACAAAACACCGATCTTCAGCCCCATCCCGTGCAATCGGCAAACAAGCTCCCGCACGCCGGCGTAGCAACGGTCGGTATGCAGACAAACGGAACCGTAGAGCTTGTCGTAGTCGGCAAGCACACGGTCGACCAACGCCTCGTCACTCTGCAAGTCCCGCGGCATGGCACGGCGGATCAGCTCGCGCGCCCCGTTGTTGATAAAGGTGCGCACCTCGTCCTCGGTGTGCTCGGGGTAGCCGTAGGCCTTCATGGTCAAATTGATGCCCTCACACAGGGCGGGAATGGTGTCGGCAAGCGTGCCGTCAAAGTCAAAAATGATAGCGCGTAGCATAAAATCGCCTCTTTGGAATGTTTTCTCAGCTTTCTTTTTGCAAAAGGGGTTGACAAATTGCAACGGATAGGGTATAATAATAACGTAGGGGCACCGGTAACGGTTGACTTCCTCGGAAAACAGTTAAAAAAGATAACCGCTTCTGATTGGTCGTCGTGGGCGGTTATCTTTTTTTGTTGTTATTATGAAGATCAACGACAAGACGGATCACTGCTACGATCAACGTGCAGAATAGGAAAAAAACTTCCCAAGTCATGTACATTGGCATCACCTCCCTCAAATCGAGGAAGGCAAACAAGAAAAGATTTACACTTCCTCGGGATTTGAGGAAGTCAACCGCCACCATTCTTTGGTAGCCCCTACGGGTACCAAAAGCACCAATCATATTTTATCATATACCGCTTGCTTTGTCAAGGGGCTTTTTTGTTTCATGGCGGTGCTTCAAATTTTTCCTGCAATTTCTTCTCGGAGCCGCGCAAGGATCCGTTTTTCAAGACGCGATATGTAGGACTGCGAGATGCCAAGCAGATCGGCGACCTCCTTTTGTGTCAGCTCTTCGCCGCCGCGGAGCCCATAGCGAAGCTCGATCAGCTCACGCTCGCGAGGAGAAAGCTCGGCAACGGCACGGCGCACGACCTGCCGTTCTTCAAAGAGTTCCAATTCGTAGGAGACCGTGTCCTCCTCATTTCCCAAAACATCGGAGAGTAGGAGCTCGTTGCCATCCCAGTCGATGTTGAGCGGCTCGTCAAACGATACCTCACAGCGTTGACCGCTGTTTTTACGAACATACATAAGGATCTCATTTTCGATGCACCGTGAGGCATAGGTGGCAAGCTTAATGCTTTTGTCGGCGCGAAAGGTGTTGATCGCTTTGATCAACCCCACCGTGCCGATCGAGATCAGATCTTCGATCCCGGTGCCCGTGTTTTCAAATCGCTTGGCAATGTAGACCACCAAGCGGAGATTGTGCTCGACCAAGATCGAGCGGGAGCTTTCATCTTCAATATGAGCAATGTATTCGGCTTCGCGCTCGGGGGAGAGCGGAGCGGGGAGCACGTCGGGGCCGTTGATGTAAAAAAGCCCTTTTTTCGAGAGCCGCGCGGCAAGCCAGAGCCGCACGCGGGTGATAAGATTCATTACAGTATCCTCCTTCAAAAAAATAATAAGATATCATAAAGCTCAGTCGGTTCCAATCACCGCGTCAAACCCCTCTGCGGCAGAGCCGAGAGGTGCTATGGCAATGAGATGATCAGAGGGCAGGGTGCTCTTGCCGTCCGAAACGCTTAGCTTGTCGGGGAGCAGTGCCAAAAGCATTCCTTCGCCCGAGGCGGTCTTTGCCGGGATCAAACGGCAGCGCCTCGCGTGCTCGTATGTAGATAAAAATGCCGCAACAGAGCCGTTTTTGCAGGCGTTAAGCATGGGGGCGGGCAGGATATCGGCAAGGCGGTCTGCGTCAACAACGATCACGCTTTTGCCCGAGAGCGGATCGCGGAGCAAATTCCCCGAATCCACCAACGCATTCAGCGTAACGGATCTGCCGAACAGCGTTAAGAACAGTGTCATCGAGCGCGTTTTATGAGAGATGCCAAACAGTCTGCCGCCGCGTAGAGTGGCAAAGCTTGCAACCGCTGTCAAGAGCGCAAAGGTCCACACCGAAAGTCCGTCGCCCTCCAATACCTCAAACGGCAGATCAAGCCGGTTGAGCGCTCCGTAAAGCGCCGTCATGATCCCGCCCAGCGTCATCGATACCAGCATCAAGATCGGGATCGGCTGAAGAACACGCCAAACACTGCGACGGCGAACCCCAAAGGTGATCGCACACATGGAGAGGGCGGCAACTGTATCACCGAGAAAGCCCCATGGTCCATTCAAACCCAGCAGCAGAGCTGCCGCAGCGTAAAGCCCGCCAAGCACTGCCGCCAAGACCGCGCGCCACCGTCGGATTTTGCGGTGAAGGAGTGCCGCAACGGTCAAAAGACAGAGCAGATCCATGCTCACATTCACCAAAACATACAGATCAATAAAAACCTCTTGTTCCATACAGCCCCCCATTTTTCTTGCGGTAGATTAATTATAACAGCAAACGCACGTTTTTTTTGTCATAATAACGTCGAGGAAAAAATATTTTTGATAATTTGCGATACTTTTTCATAAATTTAACTATACTTTTTCAAAAAAGTATGGTATAATATACGCAGAAAGTCTTGCGTTGCAAGCCTTTGGGCTTCGCCCTATGCGCGCTGACGCGCGCCTGCGTCATTGACGGCTTCGCAAAAATGCCCTTGCGAGCAAGCATTTTTGCTTCATGGTATAATATACGCAGAAAGTCTTGCGTTGCAAGCCTTTGGGCTTCGCCCTATGCGCGCTGACGCGCGCCTGCGTAATTGACGGCTTCGCAAAAATGCCTTTGCAAGCAAGCGTTTTTGCTTCATGTATAATAAAGAGAAAATACTAAAACAGAAATCCCACAACACTTTTTGGAGGTGTCCTACTATGTCCCATTTGTCCAATTTTAAAAACGCTTTGGAGACCGCGGGCTTTGATGCCGCGATCATTTCCAATAAATTGAATCAGCGCTATCTGTCGGGCTTTGACTTTGACGATGGGCTGGTGCTGGTAACCAAGGGCAGATCATATTTGCTCACCGATTTCCGATATGTTGAGGCAGCCCTGGCACAAACCACTCCCGAAATGGAGGTGCTCACCCCCGAGGGAGGAAAGCTTCTCTGCATCGCAGGTCTTTTGGGTGACAACGGGTGCCAAAAGGTTGCCATTGAGGAAACGGTGCTTTCTTATGCCGATTTTACCCGTTATTCCGAAACGCTCCGCGACTATACACTCGAGGGCGGAGCTTCGGCAATGCTTACCGAGCTGAGACTGTACAAGGATGAATTGGAGCTTGAGACCATCGCGCGTGCGCAGGCAATTACCGATGCGGCATTTGCGCATATCGTAAAATGGATCAAGCCCGAAATGACCGAGATCGAGGTTGCTCTTGAGCTTGAGTTTTACATGCGCCGAAACGGTGCGGAGGCATTGGCGTTTGATACCATCGCGGTATCGGGCACAAACTCCTCGCGTCCCCACGGTGTGCCGAGACGCAAAAAGCTGGAAAAGGGCTTTTTGACCATGGATTTTGGCGCAAAGGTGGATGGCTATTGCTCGGATATGACGAGAACCGTTGTGCTGGGAAGTGCCGATCCTGAAATGAAAAAATTATATAACACCGTGCTCACGGCACAAAAAGCCGCGCTTGAGGCGGCACATGAGGGCGCATCCTGCAAGGGGCTTGACAAGATCGCGCGCGACATCATCCACGGTGCGGGATATGAGGGATGCTTTGGGCACTCCTTGGGGCACGGTGTGGGAATGTTCATTCACGAAAGCCCGAGGCTGTCATCCGCTGCTCCCGACGGAAGCCTGTTCCTGCGCGGACACGTGGTTACCTTTGAGCCGGGGATCTACCTTGCGGGCAAGTATGGCTGCCGCATTGAGGACATGGGTTGCATCCGTTCAGACGGAAGCTTTTATAACTTTACAAAGAGCCCTAAAGAATTGATCGAATTGTTCTGACGGAGGAGCATATGTTTTTGAGTATGGCGGCGACCGAAATGCCGGTTAACATCGATTATTGGAATATTACCTATTGGCTTGCCGATAAGCTTGGCTTGCAGGGCGGAGCATTGGGCGCGCTTTTTGTGATAGCGGCGTTGCTTTGCATCGTGCTCCCATATCTCATGGGGAGCATCAACCCCGCTATTTTGATCTCACGCTTGGTCTATCACG